>JAATFN010000288.1 GCA_015655165.1 Betaproteobacteria bacterium
CGAATCGTGGCGAATCGAGTACAACACCGAGCGGCCCCATAGTTCGCTCGGCTACCTGACGCCCGAGCAGTTTGCACGGGCACATGAAGCAGCCCGGCAGTTTTTAACCTCGGACTCTAACTGTGGTCCGGACTAACACCGGGGGCAGGTCAGGACGATTGCCGAGTACGCCATACGGCATGGTCTCACAATCGTGGCGACTTACGAGGACTTTGGCAGGAGCGGCATTTCACTTCGCGCGCGACCTGCGCTGGTCAAATTGCTTGCGGATGCACAGAACCGGGAGCGCTGCTTTAGCGTTGTTCTGGTCTTTGAGGTCTCCCGATGGGGGCGATTTCAGGATGTCGACGAAAGCGCCTTCTACGAGTACCTCTGTCGACGGGCTGGTGTCCGTGTTGTCTATTGCAATGAGGTTTTTGACAATGACGGCACTCCCGCATCTAACATCGTAAAGATGCTGAAGCGCGCGATGGCGGGCGAGTACAGCAGGGAGCTTTCTGGCAAAGTCTTCAAGGGGCAGTGCCGGCTTGCCGAACTGGGTTTCTGGCAAGGTGCGCCACCGGGCTACGGCCTGCAACGGATACTGGTCGATCCAACGGGTCGCAGGAAAGGGCCGCTTCAGCGTTGGGAGCACAAGAGCATCCAGACAGACCGGGTCATCATCGTTCCCGGTCTGCCAAACGAAGTGGCACTCGTGCGCCGGATTTTTCAATGGTATGCATACGATGGCGTCAGTCCGATCATCAAACTGGCGACACTCATCATCAACATGGTTGTCAGCAGCACACCTTTGCGGCCGATTTTGTCGGCCAGATTGCCAAATACCAATCCGCCCAGAGGTCGGAACACAAAGCCGACGGCAAATACGGCCAGGGTGCTGAGCAAGGCCGATGTCGGATTGGACGGATTGAACATGGCCTTGGCGATGTAAGGCGTAAACACGGCATAGATGGTCCAGTCGAACCATTCCAGCGTGTTGCCGATGCCTGCTGCAATCATAGAACGGGTATGCCAGATCTGACCGAGTGATGGTGTTGTTGCGGTTTTTTGAGAATGTGTTACTGCGCCAGGCAGTGAATTAACCTCTGTTGTCATACTTGTCTCCTGATAGGGGGGTTATTGTGTGTGTGGGCGTTATCTGAATCAGTACGTTGCGCGACCTCCCGATAAATCGAACACCGCCCCGGTTGAAAAACTCAATTGTGGGCTGACCAGAAAAGCGATCATTTCGGCGACCTCATCGGGGCGACCAGCGCGTCCCATCGGAATCCGTCCCAGTAATTGCTCTTTGATTTCTCCGCTGAACCAGTCGGCCTGCAACATGGGAGATTCAATCAGGGCTGGCGCAATGGCATTGACGATGACGCCTTGCCGGGCTAATTCCTTGCCAAGGGTTTTTGTCATGGCGATAACACCGGCCTTGGCTGCTGCATAGGCACCGCTGAGTGCATGGCCTTCCATGCCGGCCGCAGACGCGACGTTGACGATGCGGCCGTAGCCTGCCTTTACCATGCCTGGAATCACGGCTTTGCACATAAGAAAGTGGCTGGTCAGATTGAGCCGGAGATCGTGTTCCCAGGTGTCGAGGTTGATGTTGCAGATCGGGACCATGGCACTGCCGGCACCAGCGTTGTTGACCAAGATATCGACGCTGCCAAACTGCCTCATGGTGGCTTCAACTGCACGTACGGATAGCGCTGGGTCGCACACGTCTCCCGCCAGGGCCAATGCGCGTCCACCACTGGCAATGATGTTATCGACCAGTTTTTGCGTGGGTGCCAGTGATAAATCAACGGCAGTGATGGCAACACCTGCATTAGCTAGCCGGATGGCGGTGGCTGATCCTATGCCACCGGCTGCACCGGTGATGATGGCGCTCTGCCCATGCAGATCTTTTTTGTTCAAGGTACGGTCTCCTTTTGCTATTGTTGGCGAATAAATCTGACGCTCTTGTGGCGTCTTGTCATGCGTGACACTGGGCTTTGGTTGATCCGCAGGCCCTGTTTTGCTTTTCAAGGCATTTTTTTATTGAAAAACTTAAGTCCGTTAAGCGAACTATAATTATCAATATATTTGCGGATTATATGATTTTAGTTAGTACTGCATGCTAATATTTGGTCCAATTAGCAGACTATTTTTAAGAGAAACATAAAGGCTCGTCAAAAAATTCTGATTTTTGACGTCAAAATTGAGATGGCAGGAATGTTGTTTTTTCCTGTTTTCCCCAAGAGTGGATATCGCGTGTGCCGCCAATGTCACTGTTGCAGTGGCTGCTGTTATCCTCCTTTAATTGCGCATTGATGAGGCAACGCTAGACGATGAATCCAGAACTTTTGCTGCAGGAAAACGATGAAAATGTCGAGATCGGCAAAACTCAGGTGGTCGAGCGTGTTGCCCTGATATTGGCAGCATTATCGAAAAGTGGACTCAATGGCAGCCGCTTGAAAGATCTGGCGCTCAATACCGGTATCGCACGGCCTTCAGTGCATCGCATCTTGAATGAACTGGCCGATGTCAACTTCGTTGAAAAGACTGCGGACCGCAAATATACGCTGGGTTCGATGCTGTTTACACTGGGTTTGTCGGCGCCGAGCCCTATCCAGAACATGACTGCCGTACGCGAGGTGGCGCAGGATCTGGCTACGCTCTGTGGTGACGTCGTCTATGTCGCGCTGCGCCAGTTCAACGGTGTGCATTATCTGGTGCGTGCTGAAGGCGCTTATCCGATTCGCACCCATCTGGTTGCGGTGGGCGATACCAAGCCGTTCACTTCCAGTTATTCAGGTATTGCGCTGCTGTCACAAATGACGCAGGCCGAGCAACAGGTAATGATCAACCGCCTTGAACTGGATGCTCCCAAGGAATGGGTCGCCGCACATCGCAATCAATTGCGGCGCATGTTGTGGGAGCGGATTGCAGAAGTCCAGGAACTGGGATATTGCGCAGGCCCGAATATGGTCATGCCGGGTATTACCGGTATTGCCGCACCGGTGCCATCGAACACGCAGACGCCGTATATGACCATTTCCATTTCTGCCGTGGAGCAGCGCCTGAGTACTGAGCGCATTGCATCGATAGCGCCGCGCTTGCTGGAAGCGGCCCAAAGCATCAGCCAGTTTATCGTTTGATGCTTGTCTGATCGGTGCTTGGCCGGTCAGCACCACAAAAACAATGTGACAACAATTCTTAACCTGAAAGAAATTATGCAATCAGATACAACAGAAAGGCCGCTCGCCATCGTGACCGGTGCAGTGCAAGGGCTTGGTCTGGGTATGGCACGACAACTTGCCAGGGATGGCTTTAACGTTGCCATCGTTGATCTTCACGCCGCCGCAGATATCAGTGAAGAGGCGGCCCTGTTTTTACGCATGGAAGGTCATTGTCATCGTTATTACCGCATGGACATCAGCGATGTCAGCCTACATCGAGCGGTATTGATGCAAATCCAGAGCGACTACGGTCGCCTCGACTGTCTGGTCAACAACGCCGGGA
>JAATFN010000019.1 GCA_015655165.1 Betaproteobacteria bacterium
GGTTTTAATAAAACGACGTACCCAGTGAGTAGTGCGAAAAGTGCAGACGCTACTACCGACATGCTAATGCCATGTGCGGTTTCCGAATGGTTCATAGGTAACAGGATAAGGTATTGTTATAGTGCGATGGATTGTACCTATATTGCCTCTAATAATCCCGCGAATTAAATTCATCAGGGCAATACTAAGCTGATATCGTCATCAAACGGAGTAAGCTATGTGCACAGCGATGCGTGCAGCATACACCATGATAGATATAGGGGGGAAGTTTGAAACGGCACAACATTTTATATGCAATGATCTGGCTGGTGACACTTTCTTTGACAGGATGTGATGATACTGCAAAGAAGAATCTACAGGATGTAGTGCAAGACAAAATTGCACTTGGCATCATGCCCGATATCTTTGTAGAAAGATTCAACGAAAGTCTCCCTGTTGTGCTCGAAGCACTCTTGGAAAACGATGCGTTTGCACGTGAATCACTCACCAAACTTTACATGATCTATGGTCATACAGTCCATAAAGGGAGTAGGCAGGGCGTATTCAAGTCAGTGTCAGGCCCGTATAAAACACCGGTTTTCGGGACGACAGCCAATCATGGCGAGTTAATAGTGATCGGGTCATCGTTAGGTGACAACAGTAACGAGGCAAGACAGGATTTTTTATTGATCATCACGACAGTCGCACATGCATTAACTGGCGAGTCACCTAAAAAAATACATACAATGATGATGCGTTTGTTGTTGACGCTGGTAGACAATTCAGATCAGGTTGTTGCAGAAGGTATGGCAGACGTATTGTTTACGGCAACGCTGTCAAGAACCGGTATAGCGATTCAAGCCGAGCATAAACAATAAGGTCAATCTTTCTGACAGATAGTCTTTTTATACAGAAGCCACAACTATTGCCATCTTGTGATCCGTCATGCATATCTGCATTCAGTGTAAGATGATCAAAATCCATCCTGATCAAACACACATTGCATCGATCGTTCTGTTTGCAGTCATGCAGGCGATACAGTGCGGTTAAGTGTGGTGCACTGACAACACATTGGGATGTGCGAGGCCAAGACTAGCGTATCCAACAGCGATGAATGGCATACATATGCAGCTGCAGATTAAAAAATAGGCAGGGCAATACAAATAAATCGGGGTGTTTTTGGAACGACTGGAAGGACTACTGAGGAAGGGGAAGAATGTACTTCACTGAAATACATTCCAAAGAAATTAAATACGGCAAACGTATGTTTGCCGTATTTAAAAAGATAAATTATCTTTTTTTCTTGTTTACTGCTTCTTTGAACGCTTTGCCTGCAGAGAACTTGACAGTTGTTGCTGCAGCGATTTTGATTTCTTCGCCTGTTTGTGGATTACGGCCGATACGAGCAGCACGTTTACCAGTAGAGAACGAACCAAAACCAACCAACTGAACTGTACCGCCTTTAGTAACTGACTTGATGATGTTCTCTACGACTGAGTCCAGCGCGCGCTGAGCGGCCGCTTTGGAGAGGTCTGTATCAGCTGCGATTGCATCAACTAATTCTGATTTGTTCACGTTTATGATCCTTTCGTTATTAAGGGTGCCAAAATTTTAGCATTAACTCTTACCCGAGGTTGTAATTCCCTTGTGCAGGAGATTCAGGCTGACCAATTTTAGAGTATTTTTGGAAAAAAGGTAGAAATAATGCAGGTCTGATTGCAAAAAAAGCCCGTAATAACGGGCTTTTTTTGTTTCAAAGCGTTTCGCCACCCCTAAAACTAGGACTTTCCCTAGAAAAAGGGCTGGTTGAGCGTATCTTTAGGCGAAGTTGTTTTGGGCAAAATCCCAGTTAACGATGCCCCAGAAATTTTCTACGTATTTGGCGCGTGCGTTACGATAGTCAATATAGTAAGCGTGTTCCCAAACGTCGATTGTCAACAATGGGATGTCTGCTGTTGTCAGTGGTGTCGCAGCGTTCGATGTGTTGACGATATCAACGGAACCATCGGCTTTCTTGACTAGCCATGTCCAGCCGGAACCGAAGTTGCCCAAGCCTGACTTGGTAAATGCTTCTTTGAATTTATCGAAAGAGCCCCATTTTGCGTTGATCGCATCAGCTAACGGACCGCTTGGTTTACCGCTGCTTTTTGGTGTCAGGCTGTTCCAGTAGAAGGTGTGATTCCAGATTTGTGCTGCATTGTTGAAAATGCCGCCGGAAGATTTTTTAACAATTTCTTCCAAAGATGCGTTCTCGAATTCTGTGCCTGGGATCAGGTTGTTCAGGTTGGTCACATACGTTTGGTGATGTTTACCGTAGTGGAATTCAAGCGTTTCTTTGGAAATGGTCGGGGCGAGAGCGTCTAAAGAATAAGGCAATGCCGGTAGGGTATGCGCCATGGTGAATCCTTTCAAATTGAGGGTGGAGCAAAACGTGGTTAATTCGTTCTCCAGACTTGATTTTAAAGCCGTTAGCAATTCTTTGCACTGCATCAATGCAATTGCTCGTGCTATTCGTCATTTTCCAGAAGCGGTTGAATGCTGTCAATGCCAATGTTGGCACTGCCTTTGGCCAGATGAACCGTCACAATACTGTGCGGTTTTAATTCGCCGGGCGACCTCACTATCTTGCCTTTATCTGTCATTATCATGGCATAACCGCGTGCCAGAACATGTTTAGGACTCAACAGTGCCAGACGGGTTTCGATGGTGTTGATGGCATATTGTTTCTGGATCAGTTGCGCTGAAATGACATGATTGAGCCTGCGTGCGCTATTGGCCAACTGCAGACGGGGCGACTGTGTATTGACGATTTTGCCTGTGAGGCGTGTCTGCAAATACGTTAATTGATGGCGCTGTTGTTTTTGTAACGTCTGTACGGCATGATTTAAACGGGTTTGTAGTGCTCCCAGCTTTAATCGTTCTTGCCTTATATAGGCATCCGGGCTGATCAGACGGCGTGACAACCAGTCGACTGTTTGCGCTTTTTCTGCCACATATTGTTTGAAAGCACGCGCCAAGTCGCGCGCGTAACTTTGCACATTGCCCATGAGATCGGCCCATGGCATGGTGGCCAGTTCTGCTGCAGCTGTCGGTGTCGGTGCACGTAGGTCGGCAGTAAAGTCGGCAATGGTAAAGTCTGTTTCATGTCCGACCCCAGAAATCACAGGCATCGCGCATGCAGCAATTGACCGTGCGACTTTCTCGTCGTTAAACGACCATAAGTCTTCAATACTGCCTCCCCCGCGGCAAACGAGTAATACATCACACTCTGCACGTTCGGAGGCGACATGGATCGCCGCTGCAATTTTGTCGGCAGCGCCTTCACCTTGTACGGGCGTTGGATATACAATGATATATACGTGGGGCGCACGCCGGTGTAGTGTTGTTAAAATGTCGCGTAATGCGGCAGCCTGGAGGCTACTGACGATACCGATTGTGCGCACAAAAGCCGGAAGGGGGCGTTTACGTGCAGTGGCAAACAAGCCTTCTTTTTCCAGTGTTTCTTTTAACCGTAAAAAAGCCTCATACAAGTTACCCACACCTGCACGACGCATGGCTTCGACATTTAACTGGTAGTCGCCACGGGGGGCATACAATGTCACCAATGTACGTACTTCGACACGGTCCCCCTCGCGTGGCATAAAACCAACATGTTGCGATCTGCCCTTAAACATGACCGCGCGCACTTGTGCGCTGTCATCTTTCAGTGTGAAATACCAGTGTCCGGACGCAGCACGTGTAAAATTAGACACTTCACCACTCACCCAAATTAGCGGAAAAGTTCTCTCCAGCGTTTGCGACACGGCTTTGTTTAATGCTGAAACAGTTAAGACGGCAGGTTCGGCCATGGCATTGGGACGCGTTGTTTCAAAAGACATGTGGGTGTGTTAATTGTGAATAAGTGGAAACGTGAGCATTTACTGCCCACATACAAAAAAACCTGATAAAACAATGTGTTGTGAAATGGGGAACATAGTTATCGACACACTTATGCACAGAAATTGTGAATAAGATGCCTTGGCACAGCATCGTATTTCACTTGTCTGTTGTAAGCCGACACGTTAC
>JAATFN010000208.1 GCA_015655165.1 Betaproteobacteria bacterium
GTCCTTGCATAGGTGGTGTTAGCAACGTATCCGCCAAGTATTCATGGCGGAGTTTTTTTTATTTATCACGACGGACAATATGAAATCCATAAAAGTTGGTTTGCTCGGCATCGGTACAGTTGGTTCCGGTACTTTCAATGTGTTAAAGCGCAATCAGGAAGAGATTGCACGCCGTGCAGGTCGCAGCATTGAAATTACGATGGTGGCCGATCTGGACACAGCCCGCGCCACCGAACTGACCAATGGAGAAGTACAAGTCGTGAGTGATGCGAATCTGGTTGTCAATCATCCGGATATCGATATTGTCATCGAATTGATCGGTGGCTACGGTATTGCCAAGGATCTGGTGTTAAAAGCCATTGCCAACGGCAAGCATGTGGTAACCGCCAACAAGGCGTTAATTGCCACACATGGTACAGAAATCTTTAAAGCTGCTCAGGACAAGGGTGTCATGGTCGCCTTTGAAGCAGCAGTCGCTGGTGGTATTCCAATCATCAAAGCACTGCGTGAAGGGTTTACAGCCAATCGTATCCAGTGGATTGCAGGCATCATTAACGGCACTACCAACTTTATTTTGTCGGAAATGCGTGATAAAGGTCTGGACTTCGATGTGGTGCTGAAAGAAGCGCAACGTCTGGGTTATGCAGAGGCCGATCCGACCTTCGATATTGAAGGTATTGATGCTGCGCACAAACTTACCATCATGGCATCGATCGCATTCGGTATCCCTGTGCAGTTCGACAAGGCTTATGTGGAAGGTATTACCAAACTAAAAGGTATCGATATCCGTTATGCAGAGCAACTGGGCTATCGTATTAAATTGCTGGGGATCACCCGTCAGGTTAACAACGGTATCGAATTACGGGTTCATCCGACATTGATTCCTGCAACACGTTTGATTGCCAACGTGGAAGGTGCGATGAATGCGGTCATGGTCAATGGAGATGCCGTTGGCGAAACACTGTATTACGGTAAAGGTGCCGGTGCCGAACCGACCGCATCTGCCGTGATTGCCGACTTGGTCGACATTACCCGTCTGGCAACCGCCGAACCCGGGCAGCGAGTACCATATCTGGCATTCCAGCCAAACGCGATGTCCAGTACACCGGTGTTGCCGATGCAGGACGTGACAACCAGCTACTACATGCGTATGCAAGTTGCTGACAAGCCGGGGGTGTTGGCAGATATTACGCGTATTCTTGCCGACGCGACTATTTCGATTGATGCCATGCTGCAAAAGGAACCGACAGAAGGCGCTGAGCACACCGATATCATTATCCTGACGCATCAGACACAGGAACGTCATATCGAAGCTGCAATTGCCAGAATTGAAGCATTACCGACAGTTGAAGGTACGGTGACCAAGATCCGTCTGGAAGAACTGAACTAAACGGGATCGGCCGTATAAAAAGGACACCCGCAGTATAGCCGGTGTCCTTTTTCTATTAGACCTGCTTTTTGCAGGTATCAACTTGCATGTGACGTTTATTTTTTCTTCGCGGGCGCAACTGCTGGTGCGGGTGCTGCAACGGGAATCGTATATTCGCAGACCAGTTTCAACATAACATGGCCGATTGAATTTTCTTCCGGTTTGGCAAACTGCATATTTTTCAACGCATCGGAGTGATCGCGGCTGTCTCCTTGCGCGTTGTTTTCTGCGTAAATGATCTCTTTGTCCAGACGTAATGTCTGGTCTTTGCAATTATATTGGTGTAAATCCTGATATGACTTAAGCGATGGAAACGATGCATCGCCATTGTTGGCACGTGCTTCTTTGAAATTCCACATCGACCAAGCTGTACGAAGATTGTTTGTTTCTTTGATCGAGGTAATATCGATTGCCAGTTCGGCTTGATCGGTGTTGCCGATCGGTTGCCAGTTTGCTGCAGTCGCATTTAGACTCACCAGACCGAGTATGCATAACCATTTTTTCATGATTGTTTCCGTATAAAAGCACTATGTTGGCATAGACAGGCGTTTGCCTGATTGATTCCATACAGGCTGTCTCTGTTTTGCATATGGGAAACAGCATAGACAATTGCGCTTGCCAGAGCAAGCCTGCTTATGCTTTGTTACACGGGTAAACAGGTTATTTGAGTGTGATCGTGTGCGTGGTGGAAGTATTGGGGGCATTTGTGACCGGTGTTGTACCGGCTTTGATTTTTTTTGGGGTTAGTTGGTATGCCAGTTCGGTTGCAACCGAACTGGCAAGGGATAAGGATGTGTCTCTCAAGATTTTGCTTTTATTGATCGCGATGACGGTGCCGGCAAGCTTGGCTATATGTATGTCAGTACCTTGTCCTATCGACGAGAAGGCTGCATCGATAGTGCCTGTCCTGGTATTGATCAAGGAGAACTCGCCAACGACTTCCATGGACAGGGTGTGTACAATTTGTTTGTCATCAGCGGCAACAGACGTCATCGTCGTATTAACGTAATTGATTGTGCCAAACAATACATAATCGATATCGGGATAAAATCCTTGTGCAATGCGATGCATAATGTCGGGAATGGTTTCTTGATTGGTTGATTGCCAGATTTTTCCGGGCAAAAGCCGATACAAGCCTGATGTTAACAGTGTACCTTTGATATCGATTGCAAAACGGTGTAGTTCTCCATTGGTAATGGGCAGCTCAATTGGCGGTATGTTCTCTTGGGCGGCAGGTATTGCCTTGGATGCATTCGGCGTAGCCGCAGCGCGCGCATTTGCCTTTTCTGTTTCTTTGATGACCAATTGCCGCACATAGTTTTGTGCAAACTGATATTGCGCCAAGTCGACGACAGCAATAATGGGTTGTTCTTGCGCGAAAGACATTGCGGGTAGCAGCAAGCATGCCATCAAAGGCAGATTCAAGGTGCGAACAAGAAGCAATCTTGGCATAAGAGTCCTTGCTGGAAAACGCACATCATGCAAGTATCAGTGGTACGGTTTTTATGACGAAACAGGATACATACGGCGTTTCTATGGCATTTGGCTTATTGTACATGGCAAAGCCAGCAGTGCGATACGCTATGTTGCTGATTTCTTTGGTGAAAAGAATGCCGAAGAGGCGACGTGATAGTGACGAGAAGTTATAATGTGGTATCTGGGCCAACTTGCCCGGGCGTATTTCTTTCCGATTGATAACATTGGCTTTTTAAAGCGACACCTAATTCACGCTATGCAATACGTTTCTACTCGCGGACATTCTGCAACACCTACTTTCTCCGATATTCTTTTGGGCGGTCTGGCTCCTGATGGCGGCCTGTATCTGCCACAACAATACCCGCAAGTCACCAATGCAGAGCTCAATGCCTGGCGTGCATTGTCTTATGCGGACTTGGCCTATGAAGTGTTGAAAAAATTCGCAACGGACATTCCCGATGCGCACCTGAAAGCCTTAGTGCAAAAAACCTATACGGAGCAGGTGTATTGCAATGGGCGTAAAGATGAGGATGCCACACGTATCACTCCTTTGCGTGTGCTGGAAGACAAAGAAGGCAAGAAGCTGTTGTTGCAGGGTTTGTCTAACGGTCCGACGTTGGCATTTAAGGACATGGCCATGCAATTGCTGGGTAATTTGTTCGAGTACACCTTGGACAAACAAGGTGCCGAATTAAATATTCTGGGTGCAACATCGGGGGATACGGGGAGTGCAGCAGAATATGCGATGCGTGGCAAGCGGGGGATCCGTGTGTTTATGCTGTCGCCACACAACAAGATGAGTGCATTCCAGACTGCGCAAATGTTCAGCTTGCAAGACCCCAATATTTACAATATCGCGGTCAAAGGCGTGTTCGATGATTGCCAGGATATTGTCAAAGCAGTTTCCAACGATCTGGCATACAAAGCCCGTCAGAAAATCGGTACTGTTAACTCCATTAACTGGGCACGGATCGTGGCCCAGGTGGTGTATTACTTCCGTGGTTATTTGTCGGCAACAACCAGTAACGACCAAAAGGTATCTTTTACAGTACCATCCGGCAATTTCGGGAATATCTGTGCCGGCCATATTGCCCGCATGATGGGTTTGCCGATCGACAAGCTGGTGGTGGCAACGAATGAAAACGACGTGTTGGACGAATTCTTTAAAACCGGTATCTACCGTGTGCGCAAATCGGCCGAGACCTATCACACCAGTAGCCCGAGCATGGATATCAGCAAGGCGTCGAATTTCGAACGTTTTATTGCCGATTTGTTAGGGCGCGACGCAAATCGCGTCAGAGCGTTGTTTGCCAAAGTAGAAAACGCCGGTGGTTTCAGTCTGGATGGCCGTGAAGGTAGTGACGGCAATGAATTCAACAGTGTGGTCAAATACGGATTTGCATCCGGGAAATCCACACACGAAGACCGGCTGAGCACCATCCGTTTTGCGGAAAAAACCTATGGCATTACAATCGACACACATACAGCAGATGGTGTCAAAGTCGCGCGTGAACATCTGCAAGCTGGTGTGCCGATGATTGTGCTGGAAACGGCATTACCAGCAAAATTCAATGAAACGATTCGGGAAGCATTGGGGCGTGACGCAGAGCGCCCCGCAGGATTTGAACATATCGAATCCTTACCTCAGCGGTTTGAAGTGATGGCAGCAGATGCTGATCAAATCAAGGCATTTATTGTTGAGAAAACCGGGTTGTAACAGTCGGCAAGATTAAAAGGCCTACGTTTTAGTAGGCCTTTTTTATGTGTTGGACGTGATGTTTGCCTGAAAGGGAATCTCTATGGGTTGGATTGCGGTCGGGATCGGTGCTGCGTGTGGTGCATGGTTACGATGGGGCTTGAGCTTGTGGCTCACAACATCGAGCCAGAATGTACAGTGGGGGACGCTTGCTGCGAACTGGATTGGCGGATATGCGATCGGTTTTTTAGTCGCATTCTTTGATAGTCATCCGCTGGTGGCTCCCGAGTGGCGTTTATTGTTGATTACCGGATTGTTGGGTGGTTTAACGACGTTTTCAACATTCTCGGCAGAAGCGATGGGGCTATTGCAACGCGGGGATTATTTCTGGTTTGCCGGCCATTCTCTTTTGCATTTGATCGGTGCGATTGGTTTGTGTCTGGCAGGTTTTGCGACGTATCGCACGCTGTTTGCTGCTTAGTGACAGCGCTGATGAAAGAGACAAGCGCATTCTGGCACGACCCTGTCATGCCTTATGTCGAGAGCAGGCGGTCGTGCTGAAGAATCTGCCTTGAGGGCTATTGGGATATTACTTGGCCAAAAAGTGTATCAACACACTGCGTTTTTGGGAAACGATGGCATACTTCTTGATGTAGCACAATGTTTTCTGCTCTTGAAAAGAGCAGGATAGTCCTTACTTTTAGAACATTGAATTCGACTCTTGGAGTATAGAAATGCGTCTGGACAAACTTACTACAAAACTGCAGGAAGCATTAGCAGATGCGCAAAGTCAGGCTGTGGGTCATGATAACCAGTATATCGAACCGGTTCACCTGTTAATTGCGTTATTAAATCAAGATGATGGTGGCACACGTTCTTTATTGCAAAGGGCGGGCGTCAATGTTGCAGGTTTGACGAAAGCATTGCAAGATGCCGTATCGCGCTTGCCGCAAGTGTCGGGCAACGGCGGCGAGGTGCAAGTCGGTCGTGAACTCGGTGCTTTATTGAATCTGGCAGATAAAGAAGCACAAAAGCGGGGCGACCAGTTTATTGCCAGTGAAATGGCCTTGCTTGGCTTGGTCGATGATAAATCCGATGCCGGTAAACTTGCCCGCGAAAACGGTCTCACCCGCAAGGCTTTGGAAGCGGCAATTACGGCTGTACGGGGTGGCGAGAATGTGTCGTCCCAGCAAGATGAAGGTCAGCGTGAAGCCCTCAAGAAATACACACTGGATTTAACCGAGCGTGCCCGTAATGGCAAGTTGGATCCTGTCATTGGTCGCGATGATGAAATTCGTCGTGCTATCCAGATATTGCAACGTCGCAGTAAAAACAATCCTGTCTTGATCGGTGAGCCTGGCGTGGGTAAAACCGCGATTGTTGAAGGTCTGGCACAACGTATTGTCAATGGCGAAGTTCCTGACAGCTTAAAGTCCAAACGTGTGTTGTCACTGGATATGGCTGCTTTGTTGGCAGGTGCGAAATATCGTGGCGAATTCGAGGAACGCTTGAAAGCTGTCTTGAAAGAGATTGCACAAGACGAAGGACAGACGATTGTCTTTATCGACGAACTCCATACGATGGTCGGCGCAGGTAAGGCCGAAGGGGCGATGGATGCGGGTAATATGTTAAAACCTGCATTGGCCCGGGGCGAGCTCCATTGTATTGGTGCGACTACGCTGGACGAATATCGTCAGTACATTGAAAAAGATGCGGCTCTGGAGCGTCGTTTTCAGAAGATTATTGTCGATGAACCGAGTGTTGAAGCGACAATTGCGATTTTGCGTGGTTTACAGGAAAAGTATGAAGTTCATCACGGCGTCGATATTACCGACCCGGCGATTGTTGCTGCAGCAGAATTGTCGCATCGCTATATTACCGACCGTTTTCTGCCGGATAAAGCAATTGATTTGATTGACGAGGCAGCAGCTAAAATCAAAATCGAGATTGACTCCAAACCGGAGGTCATGGATAAACTTGATCGTCGCTTGATCCAGTTAAAGATCGAACGTGAAGCGATCCGTAAAGAAAAAGATGAAGCTTCGCATAAACGCTTGGCGTTAATCGAGGAAGAAATCACACGTCTGGAACGTGAGTATGCCGATCTGGAAGAAGTCTGGAAATCGGAAAAAGCGTCAGTACAGGGTAGCCAGCAACTGAAAGAGGAAATCGAAAAAATCCGCTTGCAGATGGAAGAAGCTACCCGTAAGAGTGATTGGCAAAAAGTGTCCGAGTTAAAATACGGGAAACTTGCAGAACTCGAAAAAGCACTGGAAGTACAAAACAAGCGTGATGCCGCACAAGACAATAGTGAAGCAGCAAAACCAAAACTTGTACGTACTCAGGTGGGTGTTGAGGAAATCGCTGAAATCGTTTCACGTGTCACCGGTATTCCGGTATCGAAAATGATGCAGGGTGAGCGTGAAAAACTGCTGCATATGGAAGATGTGTTGCACGAACGTGTCATCGGTCAGCATGAAGCCATTACAGCAGTGTCCGACGCGATTCGTCGTTCGCGGGCGGGTTTGGGTGACCCAAGCAAACCATACGGTTCGTTCATGTTTTTGGGGCCTACAGGTGTTGGTAAAACTGAACTCTGTAAGGCATTGGCATTCTACTTATTTGATTCCGAAGATGCATTGATTCGGATCGATATGAGTGAATTTATGGAGAAGCATTCTGTAGCGCGTTTGATTGGTGCGCCTCCTGGCTATGTCGGCTATGAAGAGGGCGGTTATCTGACAGAAGCCGTCAGACGTAAACCGTACAGTGTGATCTTATTGGACGAGATCGAAAAAGCCCATCCGGATGTCTTTAATGTCTTGTTGCAAGTGTTGGATGATGGACGGATGACTGATGGTCAGGGACGTACCGTCAATTTTAAAAACACGGTTATTGTGATGACCTCGAATCTGGGTTCACATCGGATCCAGTCGATGGAGAAAAATACGCCAGAAGAAATAAAAGCTGCCGTGATGGAAGAAGTGAAGTTGCACTTCCGTCCTGAATTCATCAACCGTGTGGACGAGATTGTGGTGTTTCATGCGCTTGACGAGAAAAACATTGGTGCGATTGCCAAGATCCAGTTGCATCATGTCGAAGAACGACTGGCAAAAATGGATATGGGTTTTGCGATCAACGATGCGGCACTGCAAAAAATCGCAGAGGCAGGTTTCGACCCGGTATATGGTGCGCGTCCATTAAAACGTGCAATCCAGCAGGAAATCGAAAACCCGCTGTCACGTTTGATCTTGAAGGGCGATTTTGGTCCGAAAGATGTTATTCACGTCACAGTAAAAGACGGTACATTGGCTTTTACGAAGGACTAAGCAGTATCGATTTAATGCGACGTGGGTAAAAAAAACTGCGGTGTTGAACTGTATCCCAAAGGTTAGGTGTCAAGCCTAACCTTTGGGGCTGAGTTGGGTCATCAGGATTCCATCCTAAATTAAACCTCTATCGATTCAAATAATCGTTGAAGAAA
>JAATFN010000231.1 GCA_015655165.1 Betaproteobacteria bacterium
GACTATGTGCACCGTATCGGTAGAACTGGTCGTGCCGGTGCGTCTGGTGATGCAATTTCTTTGTACTCTGCCAAGGAAGAGCGTTTGTTGGTTGACATCGAGAAACTGATTAAACGTCAATTCGTGCGTAGCCAGTTGGAAGGGTTTGTACCAAAGGGGCGTCAAGAAAGCCGCCAGGAAAAGCCTCAGGAGAGACCGCGCCGCGAGCGTGAGTCAGGTGCTGCCTCAACATCACGTCATAGTAGTGCATTGCCACGTAAGCAGGCAATCGATCCATGGTTCTTGAAACCCTATGAAGCAGCTTGCGATAGTGCAACAACAGCATCGTCGATTGCGCCGCAAAAAGGTGGAATGGATGATGTTGCGAATAAGTCCAAGCCAAAACTGGCGGTCTTGTTAGGTGGTACACCAAAGTAAACGGTTGATTGTTGAGTATATGTGTCGTACAGATCAAAGCGGGTAATGTCAATTAACCCGCTTTTTTTATGATCTGGCGCGTGGGGGAGTCTTAAAGACAGAGAAACCGTTTTGTGATCAACTAGCAGTTGCAATAGCAGTTTGGTTTTTGAATCGATTTGCCCATTGATCTGTTGCACGCGTTAAAAAGCCGGGGATATCTGGCGCATCGTTCACTGTTAAACCAAGGAACCGGGCAGCCCGCTGTAGTGCATCAAGTGGATGTATTAAATCCAGTGGTGCGGCGTGGTTTTGTTTGGAGAGCTTCTCGCCGGTGGGCGTTGTGAGCAAGGGTACGTGTAAATAGGCAGGTGTGGCGTATCCCAGACAGTGCTGCAAATAGATCTGACGTGCGGTTGATTCCAGTAAATCAGCACCGCGTACAATGTGGGTGATGCTCTGACTGGCATCATCGACGACTACGGCGATTTGGTAAGCCCAGAAACCGTCGGCACGCTTTAAAACAAAATCACCTACTTCACTTGCCAGATGTTGGCTTTGCATACCTTGCCAACGGTCGGTAAATCCAATTGTTCCATCTGACTCTGTCGGTTCGGGTACGCGTATTCTGATGGTGCGCATGGCTTTACCGGCGGCTATACCCAAGCGGCATGTGCCTGGATAGATTGCAGCCCCATCAGCAGCGCTACCCAGTCTTGAATCGACGATTTCACGGCGTGTGCAAGCACACGGATAGGTTCGTGCCTGTAATTGTTCGTAGGCAGCCTGATAGAGGGGTTTACGTTGGCTTTGTGTGACGACTTCACCATCCCACTGCATGCCCAGTGTGTTTAGTGTATGCAGGATGTGTTCTGCTGCACCCTCCATGGTGCGCCCTTCGTCGATATCCTCGATGCGCACCAGCCATTGTCCTTCATGGGCTTTTGCATCAAGGTAACTTGCCAGAGCAGCAATCAGTGAGCCCTCATGTATAGGGCCAGATGGTGAGGGCGCAAAGCGACCAATATAAACCGGGTTAGCCATAATGATTTTTATGGATGAAGATGTGGCAAATGCTAAAATCAAGACAAACAAACCTAATCATCACGAGCTTGTCTGATGTTACGGCATCATACACTTTCTTCAGTTTTCTGCAGAGCAACAATACGCCATCCGACACAATGTATTACTGGTCCAGTCATCATTGAGAGCTCATTTTTATTGGAATGACTGTTAATACAGGTTTGTTGACAACAATTTCCGGTGTTATTCAACGAAAGTAAAAATGAAACGATTTTTTGATTTTTTGCTTGCGATGTCTGCCAGTGTGATATTGCTATTACCAATTGTACTGGTAGGTTTGGCTGTGCGTCTGACATCATCAGGTTCGGTGCTCTACTGGAGTGATCGGGTAGGCCATGGAAATCGCATTTTTAAAATGCCCAAATTCCGTAGCATGCGCGCTGATACGCCGGCAGTTGCGACGCATCTGCTGGATGATCCGGACATGTATTTGACGCCCATTGGATCATTTCTACGCAAAACCAGCTTGGACGAACTACCACAATTATGGAGCATTCTCAAAGGCGACATGAGCTTTGTTGGGCCCCGCCCGGCATTGTTTAATCAAGATGATCTCATTGCTTTACGTACCGCATATGGCATTCATGCGCTGGTACCAGGATTAACAGGGTGGGCACAGATTAACGGACGCGATACGTTGCCAATTCCTGAGAAGGTGCAACTCGATGTGGAGTATCTCAAGCGCCAGTCATTCTGGTTTGATATACGGATTTTGTGGCTGACTTGTTGCAAAGTACTCTTAAGCGATGGCGTTTCTCATTAAGTATCTGTATAAAATCGCATGCAACAGTGACTGGGGAAATAAATAACCCGTAAACATGTTACGGGTTTTGAAGGTCATACTGTTGCGCGATGGATTAGGCTATGGCAGTTTTTTTTGTACCCGCTTGCGTTGCATTATGTGTGGCGCAATGTGGGCAAGATTTGCCCTGTACATATTCCGGTGACAACTGTTCGCGCGGGGTGACGACAGCACGGCATGCAAAACATTGTACAGTCTCTGTTTCTTCCAGCTGGGGATTTAATGCTGTGCGGTAGTCGAAGACGAAACAGTCGCCGTGATAGTGTGCACCACCGACTTCTTCGAAATATTTCAAAATGCCACCCTCAAGCTGATAGACATCGTTGTAGCCGATATCTTTCATGAAGATAGCGGCTTTTTCGCAGCGAATGCCGCCTGTGCAGAAAGTGACAATGGTTTTATCGTTGAGCTTGTCTTTGTTGTCGGCAATGATTTGCGGGAATTCTGTAAATTTGGTGATACGGTAGTCCAGCGTGTTGTCAAAGGTGCCGACATCGACTTCAAAGCCATTGCGGGTGTCGACCATGACCACAGGTTTGCCGCTATCGTCATGCCCTTGATCCAGCCAGCGTTTTAGCGTATTGGCTTCTACAACTGGCGCACGTCCGTTTTCAGGTTTGATCAAGGGATGTTTCATCGTAATGATTTCCGGCTTGATTTTGACCAGCATACGCGTAAATGGCTGGGAGGAAGACAGGCTCTCTTTGGCAACAACATCGGCAAAACGGGGGTCGGTATGCAACCACGCCATGTATGCGTCGATATCTTCTCGAAAGCCGGATAAGAACATATTGATCCCTTCAGGGCTCAATATGATTGTGCCAAGCAAATTGTGGTCTTTGCAAAATGCAAGGAATTCAGGTTTTTTTTCTGCTGTATCATCAAAAGTGATAAATTTATAAGCAGAAATATTCACGTATTGGGTAGTTGTTGACATGGAATGTTAATGCGATAAGTCTTTGAATAAGCAGCATTATAAACCTGTCTTGCCTGTAGACGCGACATATCGGTACGAAGTCTGATATAGATCAAAGCGGCTGGCGCCAGCATTGTGACAACTGGCAACAGAAGATTGTTTTATAAACTACTTTCATCAATAGGAATTGTCCGTTTGCAAGGTAAAATAGCGGTATGAGTACATTGCCTTTTGTTCACCTTCGCCTCCATTCCGAATATTCCATCGTGGACGGTTTAGTCCGTATCGATGATGTGGTGCAAGCTGCCGCTGATGACCATCAACCTGCGTTAGCGATTACCGACTTGTCCAACCTTTTTGGAATGGTCAAATTCTATAAATCAGCCCGTGGTAAGGGTGTCAAGCCAATTGCAGGCTGTGATGTCTGGATTACCAATGACGTCGATCGTGATAAGCCGTCACGCCTATTGCTGCTGGTTAAAAACCTTCGTGGTTATTTGCAGCTGTGCGAGCTACTCACCCAAGCCTGGATGACGAATCTATACCGTGGTCGTGCAGAGGTGAAAGCCGAGTGGCTTGAACAACTTGCGCGGGAAGAGGGGGGCAACCAGCTAATTGCTTTATCCGGCGCCCATTTTGGTGATATCGGTATGGCAATCGATAATGGCAACCTGAAGGTTGCCGAGGCTTGCGCTAAACGCTGGATGCATATTTTTCCAGATGCTTTTTATATTGAAATCCAGCGTGCCGGGCAGCCTAATATGGAGATTCAGGTGCGTCATGGCGTGGCATTGGCTGCTAAATTGGGTATTCCGGTAGTGGCGACCCATCCGGTGCAGTTTTTGTCAGTAGATGAATTTGTCGCACATGAGGCCAGAACCTGTATTGCCGAAGGCGAGATTCTTGCCAATACCCGTCGCGCCAAGAAATTTAACGAACAACAAAATTTTAAAACTCAGGCTGAAATGGCCGCGCTGTTTGCCGACTTGCCAGGGGCGGTTGCCAATACGCTGGAAGTGGCTAAACGCTGTAATCTGTCGTTGCAGTTAGGGCAACCGAAGCTGCCCGACTTTCCGATACCGGAAGGGATGACGATTGCGGAATTTCTGGTGATGGAAGCCAAAGCTGGTCTTGAAACACGGCTGGCCTATTTGTATCCTGACGAAACAAAACGTGAAGCAGAACGCCCCCGTTACGAGGCGCGGTTGAAGTTTGAGACCGACACCATTATTCATATGGGATTTCCGGGCTATTTTCTGATTGTTGCCGACTTTATTCAGTGGGCCAAGAATAATGGCGTACCGGTCGGACCAGGGCGGGGTTCTGGTGCAGGTTCGTTAGTGGCGTATTGTTTACTGATTACCGATCTGGATCCTCTGGCTTACAACTTGCTGTTCGAGCGGTTCCTGAACCCTGAGCGGGTGTCGATGCCCGACTTTGATATCGATTTCTGCCAAGAAGGACGCGACCGTGTCATTCAGTATGTGAAGGACCGCTATGGTAAAGATGCTGTCTCGCAAATTGCAACGTTTGGTACGATGGCAGCCAAAGGTGCCGTACGTGATGTCGGGCGTGTACTGGATTTGGGGTACGGATTTTGTGATGGTATTTCCAAACTGATCCCGTTCAAGCCTGGTAAACATGTCACGATTGCCGACGCTATCGAAGAAGAGCCATTGTTAAAAGAGCGGCTTGAAAAAGAGGAAGAAGTCAAACAGCTGTTGAATCTGGCACAGCAGGTTGAAGGTATTGCACGTAATGTCGGTATGCATGCCGGTGGTGTGCTGATTGCGCCAGGTAAGCTGACTGACTTTTGCCCGCTATATACGCAAGGTGGCGATGCGGGTGTGGTTTCCCAGTATGATAAAGATGATGTTGAAGCCGTAGGGCTCGTCAAGTTCGACTTTTTGGGATTGACGACATTAACTATTCTCGAGCGTGCAGTGAATTATATTCGCGCGCTCGACCCGGAAAAAATGGGTGACTTTCATCTTTCCCAGTTGGGCTTGGGTGATGCTGCCGCGTATGACATCTTTAAAAAGGCACAAACTGTCGCGATTTTCCAGTTTGAAAGTCGCGGTATGCAGGGGATGTTAAAAGACGCCCGCCCTGACCGTTTTGAAGACATTATCGCACTGGTGTCTTTATATCGTCCTGGTCCGATGGATCTGATTCCTGACTTCTGTCGACGCAAGCACGGCGAGGCATTTGATTACCCGGATCCGCGCACTGAAGGGATTTTGTCGGAAACATACGGCATTATGGTGTATCAGGAACAGGTCATGCAGATGGCACAGGTCATCGGTGGTTATTCGCTTGGTGGCGCTGACTTGTTACGCCGTGCGATGGGTAAGAAAAAAGTCGAGGAAATGGCGGAGCACCGTCAAATCTTCCGGGAAGGTGCTGCAAAGAACGGTTTATCGCAAGATAAGGCCGACGAGATTTTTGACTTGATGGAGAAATTTGCCGGTTACGGTTTTAATAAATCTCATGCCGCAGCCTATGCCTTATTGTCGTATTACACAGCCTGGTTAAAGGCACATCACACTGCTGCATTTATGGCAGCCAACTTGTCGCTGGCAATGGATGATACCGACAAAATCAAGATTCTGGTCGAAGATGTGCTGGAAACATGCAAGCTAACATTGCTACCGCCCGATATCAATGAATCCGAATACCGGTTTATTCCGGTCGGGAAAACTGGTGAGCGTGCAACGCACATCCGTTATGGTCTGGGTGCTGTCAAAGGGTCGGGTCAAAGTGCGATCGAGGCAATTGTTGCCGCGCGAAAAGAAAAGCCGTTTACCGATTTGTTTGATTTTGCAAATCGCGTCGATAAAAAACAAATTAACCGCCGTACGATGGATTCTTTAATCCGCGCTGGTGCATTTGATTGTTTTGGTGTGGATCGTGCAACATTGCAGGCTTCTGTCGGATTGGCATGGGAAAGTGCTGAGCAAGCAGAAGCTTCTGCCATGCAGGTCAGCTTATTTGATGGTGACAATGACGATCTGGTTGCACCCCTCGAATATGTCAAAGTCACACCCTGGAGTGACAGACAAAAACTGATCGAAGAAAAGAATGCGCTTGGTTTTTATTTGTCAGGGCATTTGTTTTCAGCATATGAAAAAGAAGTGCGTCAGTTTGTGCGTACCAAATTATCCAGTCTTGAGCCATCACGTGAGCCACGTATGATGACGGGAATGATTGCCGGTTTGCGCACGCAAATGACACAACGTGGCAAGCTTGTGATTGTGAGTCTGGATGATGGTACGGCAGTGGTTGAAGTGACGGTCTATAACGAATTGTACGAACCTAATCGCCATATGTTCAAAGAGGACGAACTGTTGATTGTGCAAGGTAAAGTCTCGGAAGACAGGTTCAATGGCGGTTTACGTATTTCCGCGGAAAAAGTCATGGATTTGGGCGCTGCGCGTATCCAGCATGGTAAGCGTATGATTGTATCGTTGACCGGAAAAACCGATCTTGCATCCTTACGTGAAACGTTGATGCCGCACCGTCAGGAGCAAGGTCTGCCATTTGTTGTACGTTATGCAAGTACTTCAGCCGAGTGCGAGGTGGAATTAGGGCGCAATTGGCAGGTAACACCAAGTGATGCGCTACAGATTTCGTTGGGCGACACGATTGGTTCGAATGCCATCAAGATCGAGTACTAGGACATTCTGGCACTGAGCAAATCATGTCGACATTCTTGGTTCACTTGAGTTTCTTTCTGAGGCTGACGGTCAAATAACGCCGATACCATTTGAATGACTGGAAGTACTTGCCTTGTTTTGCCAGTAATGTTGCAAAAATCCTCATTTCCTTGTAGTTTGTTGGTGCTGGATCTAACGGCATATCTGCCCAGACTGATTTGGCATGGTAGTACAGATAGAGGTTTTTTGCTTCATGGCCACTCCACTCATTCCATGGTTTGATTGCACCGGCAAAATGAATGAATACCGCATTACCAAACGGCTTCATTACTAGTTGGCCGTTTTTGAGGTCGGCGATCATACTGTAGATATAGTTCCATCTGACTGAAATAAATCTTGCTTTACCATCAAGTACGATATTTAACGCATCTTGATCATTGAATGCAAGACGTTTTTTCTCATGAAGCAGGAGTGTGATTGTTTGCTGACTGATCTTGCTTGCTTCCCAACGGGGGATATTGATATACATCACGCCGGCATTAAAGTATCTAGGGTGTTTTAATTGCAATGTCGAATATCTTCCATCGCGTCCGTTACGTGTTTGCCAGCCTACATCGGATATGACGCAGGCAATGGTATCTTCTATATGCATGACAGTTAATGCATCGATATTGTCGACACACAGCATGTCGGCATCAAGATACAGTACTCTGTCGGTTGCCTCTTTTAATGCTGCCGGAAGGATCAGTCTGGTAAACGTCGAGAGCGAGTAATACGATGAAGCAATCATCTCGGCAAACTCGTTAAAAATAGTCATATCGACAATATGTAGCTGCGTCTTGATATGCGGGTTTTTCTCTAAAGACTGAAGTCGATTACGTTGATCGTCTGTTGCGGAAAACGCAAACACATGGAATGTGAAGTGGCGGTCGGGATTATTGACAACGATCGATGCAATCGTCGCACCCATGCTTTTGAAATAATGATTATCAACACAAAATGCAATATGGAATGAGTGATCAATCATATGCGAAATAGAGTCAGAAATAGGATGAATTGTTGATACCGATACCAACAGCTTATTTGGCCATATCCAAAGCAGATGCATTACGCATGAGGCTCCAGACGATCACCAGCATGAATCCCAAGCTCATGACTCCTGAGTTATGCGACATAAACACTTGAGAGAATCCGAAGGTCAAGTAACTGGTAATCAAGAGTATGCCGGCAAGCGCATAAGGCCGCTGGCTGCGTGTACCTTGGCGGAAATAACGGATGAATGCGCTCAGCGGTACAAAATGCAGTGCAAGTAATGCAATAAGCCCTGGTATGCCGCGTTTGACCAAGGCATCCAGCCATTCGTTATACACGTGGTTGTTGCCGGCCATGAATGGATCGATTTTGCCTTCGGCAATCAATGCCGTTTCACGTTCGACAAAACCTGTCTTGCCCCATCCCAGAATCGGGCGTTCGGCAGCAGCCAGGGCGCCAGCCCGCCACATTTCAATGCGTGTACCGATTGATGTCGTGGCGTTATGTGTGTTGGCATAATCCTGCGCTTCATTAATCGCAAGGTGGACGCGTTCTTTGACACCGGTTTGTGGCAAAAGGTAAATTATTGTGCCTGCAATGAGCAGTGCGGTAATGCTGCTCCAGATGATGCGTTTATCAAAAGCCTTCCCATAACAGATATACACAATGATGAGGCAGAGCGGTAAACCGATCCAGCTACCACGACTGCCAGACATAATGGCACCTAAAATACCCAAGGTAAAACCGCTCAGAAGTAATAGCGTCCATTGTTTGGCTTGAGGTTGTTCTTTGGCCCACGTCAAGCCTGACAAGCACAGGATTCCCAGAATAAAGCTGATATTGCCAAATTGGATCTCGTTTGTGTGGCCACCTGCACGTGGTACACCTAACAGGATTAATTGTCCTGCACCAAAACAGGCGGCCAAGATCCCGCCAATTGCCAGTCCTGCCCAATAGTATTTAGGTTTTGCGGGATAAGTACGCAATAACATTAACGCAGGTATGGCAAGTAAGAAGCGTAAAGGCAAATCATATTCCTTACCTTGAGCGTGATGAAGCAGGTTAAGCAAAATGGAAACAGTAAAATAAAACAAGAGCGTTGCCATAATGATCTTGTCGTTACGGTCCAAGATTGCAGGGCGCGGTTTTTTCAATAAAACAATCGCACCGACAAACAGCATTGCGGCACCGATAGAAAAGCCGCTTGGGATAATCAGGGATAGCGCAGAAAAAAGGAACACGGACAAAGATGTATATCTGGTCATAAGCGTTTTATGGTCAAAAGGAATGATGGTTTCTTTGGCTGATACCAGGGCTGTCTATTTGTTCTGCTATGGTTGTTACTGCGTTTTGCAAGAACGCATACTTGAATCGTGACGATGCCAGTACAGACGTTACGATAATGCGTGTTGTTGACACAATATCTATCCATCTATCTGCTATATTGTGTGTCGGTAGCAGGTCATGCGACTTGACTATGCAAGGTTACAGTGACAGATAGATTGATTGTTGTACGATGATGCCAATAAGCTGAAAGAACTTTTCTGTAAAATCAGACAAGTACAGCCGGACAGGAAAGAATGCAAGTGTGCATAACAGGAATACCGAGCCCCCAAATAATGATCTTCATGCGCTATGGTTCGAGGGGACTGCAATGATATCGACTACAATGTTAATCTTTGGTAAGACGCAATGACGACTAAGACTCATGGAACAATGTAGCATTACTATCGGGTTTTGCAGTATGGACTATGACGAATTATTATCAAAAATGTAGTAAGCTGGTATGATTCGTGCATTGAAGCTTCCCCTTAAAAGTTGGTGGGAGCTACTGTATCAAGGTATAGTTGATTGTATGGGTTCTTGCGACCATTTGCGTTTATCTGGTGTATTTTAACAACACATCATGTCGACGTGGATAGCGATAGCTTGTACAAATAGCAAATATCCTTCAAGGGCATATGACCCGTCAATACAAAATAATGCATGAACACTGAACGGGATTGTATTCGGTGTGAAGGAAATGAAATGCCAATGAAGAGTTCTCATTTATTAATCAGTCGTACTGACAACATCGGCGATGTTGTATTGACTCTGCCAATTGCTGCACGCATCAAACAATATGATCCATCTATCAAGATCAGTTTTTTATGCCGCGCTTATGCCGCACCGATTGTACGTTGTTGCGATGATGTCGATGAGGTAGTCGAATATGAATCAGTGACTGATAATCTGGTGGATTTTTTTAGAAAATCAGATATCGATACGGTCATCATTGCACAGCCCAACCAACATATCGCAAAATCAGCTTTTTTAGCGGGAGTGCGACATCGCATAGGTAATGCTAAACAAAAGTTGTATCTTTTACTATTTTGTAATCGTCGTGTGCGGTTCAATAAACGGGACTCGGATGATCATGAAGCGCAATTCAACTTTGCTTTTTTGCGTCCGTACGGTATTGAAGAGATACCAAGTCGGCAGGATATTCCATCGCTGTATCATTTTTCAATTGAAAAAGACCCGCGCATCGCAGGTCTTTTTTCATCCTATACCCACAACCTGGTTTTTCATGTCAAATCCAATGGTAGCGGTCGTGAGTGGCCGCTAGGGCATTATATTAAACTGGCAGCGCTACTGGAGCAGCATACAGGTGTACATATCTGGCTAACAGGTAGCGGAAAAGAAGGCCAATGGGTTAATGCGCATGCCCCCGGTTTGTTACATGCGCCAAATGTGACGGGTCTTTATGGCAGGCAAACGTTGACAGAATTGATCGCACTGATTAATCAATCGGATGGATTGATTGCGAGCGGAACAGGACCACTGCATATTGCAGCGGCGATCGGACAACGGTGCATCGGGTTATTTCCACCGACACGGCCTGCGCATCCTGGGCGCTGGGCAGCGTTGGGGCGCCAGGCAGTGAGTTTATCTATTTCTGTATGTCCGAATCCAGCGTGTGCCGAGAAAAAAGAGCCGACATGCGATTGCATGGAGGCAATTACACCAGAACAGGTGTATGCAATTGTATTGCAATGGTTTGCTGAACTAGGCGACAAGGCTGTCAATGTCGATAAAGGGGACGTAGATGTTATCGATTCCAGATGAAGTACTGAGAAAATCGCGGAAAATACTCTTTATAGCGCATTTGGCGTTAGGTGATTTTACTTATTTGCAAAATTGTTTCCGTGCTTTGTCCAGTAAATATCCTCATTTGAAAATCCATTTGTTTGTTGATGAATTGCGACGGACTGATGACGCAAGGCAATGGCCACATTTGGCGGCATACTCGTTGTATGACTGGCTTGAGGCGTCGCCTTATATTGATCATGTATATAATGATACCTATAGTCCCGAACTATTTGAAAAAGCAGTAACTCATGCACAGTCAGAAGATTATCCGATCGTGGTTTCTTTGGGTGTGTTAAATTGTGGTTTTTATGCACGCTTGGCCAGAAAGATCGCCCCGCATGGTTGTGTCGCAGCGCAAGTCAGATCTGCGAGTATATTTCGTCCGAATGAGTTTCTCGCATTTACACATGTGGATATAGGTATTGCCAGATACAGAGTACCTTCTGCGGGGCCAGTTAGGCATATTAGTGACATATATGCCCAATGGTTCGAGCAATTATTTTCTTTGAAGATTCCTTTGCATGCACGGTTTCCATTTGTGGAGATTCCAGTCCAGTGGCAAGAATACGCGAATCTTCAATGGGGTAAATGGGGTTTGAGTTCCGATGATACGGTTGTTTTTCTTAATGGCTACTCCAAGTCGCAGGAACGGAGCTGGCCATTGACGCGTGTCATTGAACTGGCACGTCATATGCGATCGTTCACTCAATGGAAAAATGTGCGATTTGTCATTAATGTCATTCCCGAAAAACTGGCAGAAGCGTCTGTTTTACTTGCAGAAACAGGGTGTGAAGGTGCACATTTATTTAGTGCGGATAAGAACTTTTTCCAGTTGCCTGCCATTTTATCCAAATGCAACTTCATTATCTCCGTCGAAACTGCAGTGATGCATTTGGCCAATGCAGTCCATGTACCTGTAATTGCACTCATGCGTCAGACCTCGCCCGAATGGGTACCATTTGATGCTGAAAATAGTAAGGTTATTATGGTCTCAGGTCGTAAGGCCGCAGTGAGTGAGCTAACAGTTGATTTAGTTGCTATGGAAGCATCCAGATGGACACGGATTGTAGATAATCGTACGCTGCATGTTGCATAGGGAAATATATAGAAACATTGTTTAACAAGATTTTCTACTGTTGATAATGCAGTTTCGCCATACTACGGATTGTCAGATGTTTATTTAGCCAGCTGATTGTGATTTGTTGCAAGCAAATGAAAGTCTATGGAATATTTACCCAAAAAAATACTTGAACAAGCCGAAAAGATTTTATTTATCTCGCATCTGGCATTGGGTGACTTTACTTACATGCAAAACTGCCTGCGTGCGGTCAGACAACATTACCCGCACTTGAAGATCCATTTTTTTGTTGATGAAGTACGTCGTACTGACGACAGACAGAAATGGGATCATTTATCAAAATATGCTTTATATGACTGGCTTGAAGCGTCCCCTTACATCGATAAAGTCTATCGTAAAACGTATAGTCCGACATTGTTTGACGCATCGGTCAATGAAGCACAATCTGAGACTTATCCGATTATTGTTTCTCTAAGTGTTTATAGTCGAGATAAGTATGCCAGACTAGCGCGGCGAATTTCTCCTAATGCTATCATTGCGGGGCA
>JAATFN010000001.1 GCA_015655165.1 Betaproteobacteria bacterium
CTGATGCTTGAAAAACATGCACGCTATGTCCCGGTGATGAGTGCCAAGACATTGCTGGGGGTGATGTCGTTTTATGATGTCGCAAAAGCCATCGTCGACGCCCAGGGATTTGAAAACGAGATGTTGAAAGCCTATATCAGGGATTGGCCGCAAGAAAAACAATGACCGTAGGGGGGAGATAAACAATGTGCTTGTGTTACGCATTCTGTGTGTCGCCCGAGAGGGACCGCTTGTCCAAGCGGTTTTTTATATAAAAATTCGATTGTCACACCACAATGCGTAAACCCAATCAGTTCTCCTTACTCGGACAACGACGCTTCGCACCTTTTTTCTGGACCCAGTTTTTAGGGGCATTAAACGACAATATTTTTAAAACGGCGCTCTTGACCATCATTACCTATGATGCGTTAAGCTGGACCACCATCGATCAGGGGATGATTACCAACCTGATTCCAGGACTTTTTATTTTGCCATTCTTTTTGTTTTCCGCAACATCCGGTCAGCTCTCCGACAAATTCGATAAAGCGAAAGTGGCCCGCTGGGTCAAAGTCATGGAAATCGCGATTATGTGTGTGGCCGCTGTTGGCTGGATGACGCATCACCTCTGGTTGCTGGTGGCGGCAGTGATCGGTATGGGGTTGCATTCGACGATTTTCGGGCCGGTCAAATATGCCTATATGCCGCAACACCTTGAAAATCACGAATTAATCGGTGGTAACGGTGTTGTCGAGATGGGTACCTTTGTCGGAATTTTGCTCGGCGAAGTAATCGGTGCCGTGCTGGTCGTACAAGATCTTTGGGGCCTGGAGCTTGTCGCATGTGGCACGATCGGTATTGCTATTGTGGGTTGGTTGTGCAGTTTGCGTATTCCCGTCTCACCTGCTCCCTCACCTGAATTGAAGATCAACTGGAATACGTTTACCGAAATGGTGCGCAATTTACGTTTCTCGCGCCAGAATCGTGTCGTATTCCTGTCGATGCTGGGAAATTCCTGGTTCTGGTTTTATGGTGCGATTGTACTGGCGCAATTTCCCCTGTATGCAAAAAACTATCTGCATGGCGACCATAGTGTCTTTGTGTTGCTGTTGATTGCATTCTCGTTAGGCATCGGTATCGGTTCCTTGTTATGCGAAAAGCTTTCCGACCATAAAGTTGAAATCGGGCTGGTGCCGTTTGGTGCGATCGGCTTGTCTGTGTTCGGCTTGGATTTATTTTTTGCCAGCTATGGCTACAGCAACACCACCGTTGTCGATATCATGGGATTTGTCGCCCAACAGGGCAGCGTGCGCATCCTGGCCGACTGTCTATTGATCGGGCTGTTTGGTGGCTTGTATATTGTGCCGTTGTTTGCATTGATTCAGACCAGAAGCGATAAGAAGCATCTCTCTCGCACGATTGCCGGCATGAATATTCTGAATTCATTGTTCATGGTGGTGTCAGCGCTTGTAGCAATGGTGTTGCTGAAGGCGGGCTTGACGGTTCCACAGATTTTTTTGACAACAGCGATATTCAATCTGTTGGTGGCCATCTATATCTTTACACTGGTGCCGGAGTTTTTATTGCGGTTTCTGGCGTGGATATTGATCAATACCGTGTATCGTGTGCACCGTATCGGCATCGGGCAGATTCCGCACAGAGGTGCTGCCATTCTGGTGTGTAATCATGTCAGTTATGTTGATGCATTAGTTGTGATGGCAGCAAGTCCGCGGCCGATCCGTTTTGTGATGGACCACAGAATTTTCAAGGTGCCGGTATTGTCCTGGTTCTTTAAAACAGCCAAAACCATTCCGATTGCACCAGCCAATGAAGATGCTGCCTTGACAGAAAAAGCCTATGTCGAGATTGCACAGGCTTTGCATGACGGTGACCTGGTGTGCATTTTTCCGGAAGGCAAGTTGACCTTGACGGGCGAAATTGACGGTTTTAAGGGCGGCATCAAAAAAATTACCGATAGTAGCCAGGTGCCGGTCATCCCCATGGCGCTACGTGGCTTGTGGGGAAGCTGGTTTACGCATAGCAGACAAAGTCTGCTAAAACGCCGGTTGCGGCGCGGGATCTTTTCCAGACTTGAACTGGTTGTTGGCGAGCCTGTTCTACCCGCAGATGCCACACCCGAACTGTTGCAGGAAAAAGTACGCGCGTTGCGTGGAGACTGGCAGTAAATATCAAATGCGCCTGTTGGTGAGCTGAAAATTGCTTGTGCGGGGTAGCGCAGGCTGTCGGTATTGCTGCTTGGCTGTTAAAATCGCATTTTAAAGACTGATGGTTGACTTCTTATGTCCGGTAATACCTTAGGCACCTTGTTCACAGTGACAACGTTTGGCGAATCGCATGGCCCTGCGATTGGCTGTGTGATTGACGGGTGTCCTCCGGGCATGGTGTTGTCCGAAGCCGATATCCAGCCTGAACTTGATCGTCGCAGGCCAGGTACATCGCGCCATGTGACACAGCGTCAGGAGCCCGACACCGTCGAAATCCTGTCTGGTGTATTTGAAGGGCAAACGACCGGTACACCGATTTGCCTGTTAATTCGCAATCAGGATCAGCGCAGCAAGGATTATGGCAATATTCTCGACACCTTCCGCCCGGGTCATGCCGACTATACTTACTGGCAGAAATACGGCATTCGTGATCCGCGTGGTGGTGGGCGTTCTTCTGCACGCTTGACCGCGCCTGTTGTCGCAGCAGGTGCAGTTGCCAAAAAATGGTTGTTCGAGAAATACGGTACAACATTTAAAGGCTATATGAGCCAGTTGGGCGAGCTTGTCGTGCCATTCGAGTCTTGGGACCATGTGCATGAAAATCCTTTTTTTGCGGCTAATGCGACCATGATCGACCAGATGGAGTCTTACATGGATAGCCTGCGCAAGTCGGGGGACTCGTGTGGTGCAAAAATCAACGTGGTTGCACACAATGTGCCGGTAGGACTGGGCGAGCCTTTATTCGACAAGCTTGACGCTGAAATTGCCTATGCGTTAATGGGAATCAATGCGGTAAAAGGTGTTGAAATCGGTGCGGGTTTTGCGTCTGTGGTGCAAAAGGGCACCGAACATGGTGATACGTTAACCCCGGCGGGTTTTGCAAGTAACAATGCCGGAGGCGTGTTGGGTGGTATTTCTACCGGCCAGGATATTACCGCGGCCATTGCCATCAAACCGACTTCCAGTATTCATTCGCCACGCCAGTCGATCGACAAGTCCGGCAACCCGGTCGAGGTCTCCACACATGGACGCCATGATCCGTGTGTCGGTATTCGAGCTACACCGATTGCAGAGGCCATGCTGGCGCTGGTATTGATCGATCATGCATTGCGGCATCGTGCGCAATGCGGTGATGTCCATGTATCAACACCAAGGCTGACATAAGGATTGGATATGGTCCAGTATTGGTGATGTTCTTCAGTCTTTGAGATAAGACGTCCGGTTATAAACTTGCCCTATCCTGTTATTGATTGGTGGGCCATCCGGATACGCCTGACAGGATTGAGGATCTGAAACAATATTTACCGGTTGTTATGCCTGTGTTCGCAACAAAAACTAAAAAGTAAGCGACTGCGTTTGCTGAGAATTTGTGTGTTTACCATATCGGGGTCAGGTAGTGTGAAACGGATAATTGCGCGTATCAGTATGGTCGTGGGGATCTTTGTTTTGTCGGCATGCCAGTCGGTCCAGACTACCCAGGGTGGCACAGTCGGTGTCGCACGTACGCAGCGTATGCTTATTTCTGCAGCAGAAATGGACCAGTCGGCCAGTACCCAATACGCGCAAGTGCTGGCACAGGAAAAACAAAAAAACATGCTCAACAAAAACGCCGCACAAGTCAACCGTGTGCGTGCGATTGCCAATCGTCTGATTCCCTACACAGCGGTGTTTCGTCCCGATGCGGCAAACTGGAAGTGGGAAGTCAATGTCATTACTTC
>JAATFN010000431.1 GCA_015655165.1 Betaproteobacteria bacterium
CCAAAGATCAGACATGCATCTGACGTTTGGGGTGTTACCAGCAATAAGAACTGTTATCGCATTTTATTTCAATGTCGCAAACTTCTGTTCCAACCCTTTTGCATCAATTGCACCAGGGATACGGGTACCATCGGTAAAGAAAATCGTTGGTGTGCCGGTGATTTTCAGGCTACGGCCCAATGCAAAAATTTTATCGTGGACATCGTTACAGCCGGCTGCTGCTTTAGCCGGCAATTTACCATTTACCATCCAGTCGGACCACGCCTGTGATGGATTGGCAGAACACCAGATATCTCGCGACTTGACAATCGAATCCTGCGACAAGATGTTGTACGTAAATGTATAGAGAGTCAGATTGTCGACTGCTTGCAGATTCTTATGCAGCTGTTTACAGTAACCGCAATTTGGATCTTCAAAAACAGCAATCACACGCTTACCATTGCCTTTGACAGTTTTAATTGCTGAATCCAACGGCAAATCGGAAAATTTGACTGTATTCAATGCTTGAACACGCTCTTTCGTATAATCACGAAATGTTTTTGCATCAACGATACGTCCGATAAATAAGAGTTCACCTTTTTCATCGGTATAGATTACATCGCCATCAACTTGTACCTCATACAAACCTGCATAAGGCGTCTTGCTGATCGACTCGATTTTTACGCCATCACCTAACCGTGGTTCAAGTGTCTTTTTCAGTGTTTCTTCTGTCGATTGTGCACATGCAGTCATTGCAGTACATAAAAACACCATGCTCAACATCGCATTTAATTTTTTCATATCTTCCCTAATTAAGACAGAACACGGTCAAAGCCCGTCGCTCTATTTGTGTTTACCCAATGCTTGGGCAATAAGATTATTTTTTAAGACAGGCAATCGATTCACCAAGTTCAATCCAAAGTTACGCAATCGCCGCACCGGTTCTGCTGTTGTCCCGAATAAACGCGCCAAACCATCGGTTGCAAGTTGCATCAACAACACATCTTCCTTACGTGCACGGGCATAACGCCGTAATAAACGTGCATCGCCACAATCGGTTTGTGCCTGTTTGTCACCCAGCACGGAAAGTAATGCCACAACATCACCAAAACCCAGATTCATGCCATGGCCGGCTAATGGATGCACAACATGTGCTGCATCGCCAATCAATGCCACACGTGTAGCAATAATGCTATGTGGTTTAATCAACGCCAACGGAAAATCCCTAGCAAATTGTGGCTCTAATGGCGTTAACGTACCTAGTTTCTCATCGGCATAGACAGATAAACGTGCCGCAACTTGCGTCATGCTTTCCTGCATCAGCACATCTGCCAATGCATGTGGTGCCGACCATACCAGTGACACTTTATTGTCCGGCAAGGGTAATAAAGCAATAATACCTTCTTCGGCGGTAAACCATTGATGCGCAACACCATGATGCGGCTTGGCACAAGTGAAGTTTGTGACCACACCACGCTGACCATAGCTTCTGTAATCCAACCCGATATCACACTGGCCACGTATCCATGATTGACTGCCATCTGCGCCAATGATCAATGAAGCATCAATGACACTACCATTCTCCAGATACAACGATGCTAGCTTGTCATCTTGAACAAGACGCACAGCACGGCCAGTGACCATCTGAATATTGTTTGCAAAACGTAATGCCGCATCTAAACCCGCATTGAGATTATTGTCTTCGACAATCCACGCCAATGCATCGGCATGTGCTGCATAAGCATCAAAGGCAATTTGTGACGCATTTGTGTCTCCATTGACGACCATGGCATCAACCGGTGCAATACGCTGTTGATCCAATGCATCCCAGACTCTTAATTGCGTGAGCAAATCACGGGCAATATGGTTGAGTGCATAGACACGCACATCCCAGTCTGTTGTCGATGTTTTTGTCACAGCCGCTATATCGGGGGCCAGTAAAGTGACTTTCCAGCCTGCTTTTGCCAGACCCAGCGCGGCTGTTTTACCTACTGCACCATTCCCAACGATACAAATATCGCTGATGAAACTGTGTGCAGGGCCAGTCGAAGAAAAAGATGTTTGAGCATTCATGCCTAACATTATAGCGGGTTCACACAATTATTTTTCGAAAAAAGCTTGCACAAAAGAATGGGTTTGCTATAATTCGGCTCCTTGGCCTGGTAGCTCAGTCGGTAGAGCAGAGGATTGAAAATCCTTGTGTCGGTGGTTCGATTCCGCCCCGGGCCACCAA
>JAATFN010000067.1 GCA_015655165.1 Betaproteobacteria bacterium
AGACATGAAAAAAAGTAATCAATGTGCCCATGGGTGTTAATCGATAAAGTTAGCGCAATGAGGCTAATGCTTTTCTTTGGTACCTGTCAAGATAGCTCCTGACACATCAAAGCTCTTCGTTCAAATTGACCAGACGGTTATTGTGATCGACTTTAAAGATGTACAATAAAATACTGCCGACACATATGCCGGCAGTAGCAATACAAACAAGCAGTTATTGTGCTACGTGACAATCATGCACCAATCACACCACCATCATCCTTGGTGATGACAACTGTCGCAGCACGTGGACGCCCACCTTGTACACCATCAGGCCATGCAGACACAGCTGTCGGATGCTGTGGATCGGAGTCTCCTTTTGCAGGCTCGCCCGGATGCTGGATATTGATAAACAACGTCTTGTTGTCTGGTGTAAATGCAATTCCTGTAATTTCACAGCCATTTGGCCCAGTCAAAAAACGCCTGTATTCATTCGTGCCCAATACGGTAGCAACCATCTGATTGTTACCCATACCTTGGTATTCCTTCATGTTTAATGTCGACGTCGAGACATCTGTTTCGATCCACAACACACCACGATGATCAAAACTCAATCCATCCGGACTACCGAATTCGGCCCCCGTCATATTCCCTTTGAATGAGGCCTTGTCTGTGTCCTGGCGACCAGCCAATACCAGAATATCCCAGTTAAAGGTTAATTGAACAGCATCAGCATTGGTTTCCTGCCAATGCATTATATGACCGAACAGATTATTGGCACGTGGATTAGGTGCATCCACACCCGCCTTGCCTTCTTTGCCACGATCATTATTGTTTGTTAGTGTGCAATACACACTACCAGGTTGATTCGGATCTACTGCAATCCATTCCGGACGATCCATTTTAGTCGCCCCTACCAGATCTGCTGCAAAACGTGTTTTTACCAGCAACTCCCCTTGATCGGCAAATCCGTTCTCCGCTGTGAGTCCATTCGTACCATGCACTAGCGCAATCCATTGACCACTACCGTCATCATTGAATTTCGCGACATATAATGTTCCCTCTTCCAACAAACGCAAATTGGCTTGACGGTTATTCGGCTGATAACGGTTTTTGGAAATGAACTTGTAGATATACTCGAACTTCTGGTCGTCCCCCATATAGACAACAACATGACCATTTGGCGCAATGGTCACCGTTGCCCCCTCATGTTTGACGCGACCTAATGCCGTGTGTTTGCGTGGTATGGATTTGGCATCATAAGGATCGATTTCGACAACCCAGCCAAACCGGTTTGGCTCATTCGGATTGGCTTGTGTATCAAAACGTGAATCGACCTCGCTCCAGAGATAGGAGTCATCTTCAGGACCGATGCCATAGCGTTTTTCTAATGGTGTAATCGTCCCTTTATTGGTAAAAATATCGCTCCAGTTTTCTTCGCAGGTCAGATAGGTTCCCCATGGCGTTTGACCATTGGCACAGTTTTGCATCGTCCCTAAAATAGCCACTCCTTGGGGATCGGCATTTGTTTTAACCAGGGAATGACCACGTACAGGACCGGTTAAATGCATCAGTGTATTCACAGTAATACGCCGGGCATATCTGGATGGGCGCACCACTTCCCACCCCTTTACGGACTTTTTGACTTCGACAACAGACACACCCATTGCATTTTGCGCTTTGCGTGCTTTATTCAAATCCCAGTGTTGGGCACCGTCTTTAAAAAGTAAACCATTATCAACATATTCATGGTTCATCGCCAGCACACCGTGTTCGGCGGTAGTCGCACCTAACGGCAAGGAAAAATAGGCCATGCCATCATGATGCATACCGGCTTGAGCTGCTTGTTCTTGTGTCGTATTGCTGCCGTCTGTTTTAAATGCAGGCATATTGCCTGCGATACCAACCGAGTCACCCCATTTGTAAAAAGCACGTGCTGTATAGCCTGCAGGCACAATCACTTTATCCTCGGAAGACAGTGGCACACTCTCGAAACCGAGCGAAGTAGCTTTCGCAAGTGTCGCTGCATGTGTGACTCCCGACATCAAGCCTAACGGCACAATGGTACTCACCCCCAATATACCACCTGCTTGCAATAACTTGCGACGGGATAAGTATGTATCCACAATACTGGAGAAAGAAGGGTTTTGGCTGGCGTTGTCCACAACATCGGCGTGAACGTGTTTAATACAAAACGGCTTGCTCATAGATGAATCGCTCCTGGTCAATAATATGCTGCACTGACCAGTATGCTAACGATGCTTTATGACAAAATGATAACAAGCACGTAATACTTGCAATAATGCCTGTTGCACCGTCCCGGAAAAACCCATATCACAGCGTCATGGTGGCTGCTAATGCAGGAGCAGTTTTGTCGAAAATGACAGGAATGTGACTGTTTCTACCGAAAACCATAAACTTGAACATGCATTGATAGGATTGCGATGATTAAATCACTGGGAATGATCCTCACCAGCAATATCAAATAAAAAACACTAACGACTATCGCGTGCACGCAGGTCTTGTACTTGTGCTGTCATCACAAGCGTACTCTCTTTCAATGCTTGTAGCCCAGCTTGCACTGACCCGCGTGACACTTCCACCTCATACAGTCCGTTACGATCCGGGCCACTGATAATAGGCATATTCAACGTTGCCAGCTGCGTACGAATCTGGTCTAACGATGCCTCTTTTTTAAACACAACCTCCAGCACTGCTTTCTGGACACTAACTTCTACAGCCCGAAATTCTGTCGTCGACACATCCTTATCAAAAAAATGACTGGTTTGCAGTGTAATGATGATGCCTAACACCAACATGACTGCAAATGCCCAACGACTGGTACGAACCGGTGTACTTGCCTGCTGACGCCACCAGACAGAAAATTTTTCTGACCAGTCAGTCTTCTGGCGTGCCAACAGTGTGCGCCGGATCTCTTCAAAAGGTATCAGTGGCGCCAAAGTGTCCTGCTCTCGTTCCTCTGCCAGCGCTTGTCTGGCATGTGTGACCAACGCAATATTTTCATCGACTTCCTGCTGCAGATAAGGATGGCGACGTAACATATCTTGCATCCAAATAGCCTCTTTAGGATCAAGCTTATGACAGGCAAACTGAAAACACTGTCCCCTGAAACGGGTAATGTCCTCATCCACTGCGTTTTCTTTGTCGACAGTCCGTCCAAGATCCCGATTGATGCCAATCTTTAGCTGCCTGGCTGCTTGACTGACATGCCCAGATACTTGGCTGGCATTTAATTTAGCCGACCGAACTGACTGCAATGACAAAACCTCACTCATTTCCTGATAGGTGATGTCGTCATCCAATACCAGTTTCATTGCCAGTATGTAATTGAAGCCATTATCCGATGAGAGGCCATCTATGCCTTGCATGAGGACACGTTGCACCTCTTGTGCCTTAACCCGTTCTTCCATGGCAGGTAAAGGACAGGCAATACTGTCTGTTAGCCCGTCTTCAATGTGAGCACTATTGTTATCCGTACCACTACTATCTTTATTGCGTGTGTGGTCTTTATAAAAGCTGTGCAATGCGGCCATAGCATTTTGATACGTAATCGTTTTGGCCCAGATTTTAACCGAAGAGCGTGCTGGATTAAATTTGTCGGCAAAAAGAAATATCTTGGCCCAGGCTTCCTGTACGGCCGTTTTGGCCAGTTCTTGACGTTGGCCGACGATGAGCATCGCATAGGCATCGAGTTCGCGTACCAAACAGTCGTAAAACGCACGTTGTGCAAGCTGCACACTGCGTTCTGACATTTTTTTAGTAGAAAACTGCTGTAAAAGATTGAGCAGTAATTTTTCATGATGAAGCTTTAACTGATCTTCCACGCGCTTATCCTGCCTGCCGGTTTAGATAGATATGATTCTACGCCATTTTGTAACAGCTGGCATGTTCGGTCACTGGGGTAAAGCAGACATTCGTCATGGCTTTTAGTAGTCTGAATGCATCCACCTACAACCAACCTGACTGCTCCAATATCAGTCTGCCCCCGATTAACGAACCAATTTCAAAATCAGGGCAGTAATCAATGCAGAATATCTCCCAAAAATCTCTTTATCATTGAACAATTGAAGAAAAAATCTTGTCTTAGTCTTCATTATTATTTGACAGCAGCACATGATAAAAGACGAACTATGGCAGATACTTGCCTGCGGCGAAGATACACAACATCAGTTCAAGCTCAACTTCACTAATGCCGATGCACTGGCAGCGGAGTTAATTGCATTTGCCAATACCGTTGGAGGACAGTTGATCGTTGGTATTACTGACGATGGACGAATAAGCGGACTGACCACAGCAGATATTGCCCGCCTTAATCAGCTACTTTCCAATACTGCCTCACAAAACGTACGCCCACCACTTAATCCAACCTCTAGCAACATACAAACCAAAGATGGACTGGTAATGGCAATCAGTGTAGACGAAGGTTTGAACAAACCTTATGTTGATACCCTTGGTCGCATCTGGGTAAAAAATGGCGCAGATAAGCGTCATGTCACAGCACGTGAAGAAATGCAACGTTTGTTCCAAACAGCAGGTCTGGTTTATGCAGATGATGTGCCGGCACATCCAGCTACAATCAAAGATCTGGATATGCGCGCATTTAGCCAGTATTTCAACCGACGACATCGTCAAACCATTGAATCTACCGGTCAGTCACTGCCACAATTACTACTGAACCTGAATCTGGTACGCGACAATGTTCCCAATCTGGCTGAATTGTTGTTATTCGGTAAAAATCCCCAAACATTGAAGCCTGCATTTACCCTTAAAGCAGTAGCCTTCCCTGGCACAATACTCCACGATAATCGCTATCTTGATAATGAAAATATCGATGGCCCGATCACTGAACAATACCAACGTGGCATCGCTTTCATCAAACGAAACTTGCGTTTTGTGCAAAGCGGTAGGAATTTCAACAGCCCAAGCCAATTAGAAATACCGGAAATAGTATTCGAAGAATTACTCGTCAACGCTCTGGTTCACCGAGATTATTTTCTTAGTGCACCAATCCGATTATTGATTTTTACAGACAGGGTTGAAATCATCAGCCCAGGACATTTACCAGATCACTTAAATACTGAACAGATTCGTTATGGTCTGTCCAATTTACGTAATCCGGCACTTTCATCGCATGCTTTTCACATTCTCCCTTACAGTGGTCTGGGCAGTGGTATTCCTCGTGCAACCGCCGCCTGGCAGAATATTGACTTGATTGATGACCGTCAAGGTAACCAATTCAAGATCATCGTGCAAAGACCATCATCACTTGTTGAAAACAAGGTATCCAGTCGTTCAAACAAGCGTATTTCCCGGATACAGCCAGAGTCACAGCCAGAGTCACAGCCAGAGTCACAGCCAGAGTCATTAGAACATCGCGTTTTATTTATTTTGCAAGATTATGCCAGAAGCAAAACTGATATTTCCATCCAGCTTGGGCAAAAAAGCGTTTCGGGACAACTCAACAAAGTCATACGTGAGCTGCTTGCCAATAAAACCATCGCTTATACTCTTCCGGAAAAACCGAACAGCCGTATGCAAAAATACAAACTGACTGAATATGGTGTAATGCTACTCAACCAAATAAAGTGCAATTAAGTACACTAAACGACAAACCACCGCACACATGCCATCATGTATCACGACATGACCAAAAATGTTGAAATAATCCATGCAGCATTTCTACTGAAGCATTTTTTTACTGCCGAACAAAAAAAGCCCCGCATTTTTCGATGCGGGGCTTTCATATTTTGGCGGAGAGGGTGGGATTTGAACCCACGGTACGCTTTCACGTACGCCTGATTTCGAGTCAGGTACATTCGACCACTCTGCCACCTCTCCGGCTTTGGTTCGTCGCATTGCTGCGAAGCCTGAGATTATAGCAGAAACAATTTAGTCTGGGAAAGCCACCCAGCGGATTTTTACTGGCCTGACTCTCATCCATTATTCAATCAACGCCAACGTCCCTCCCGAATCCACAAAGGTCCCGACGCCTACCAATGCCTGGATTGTACCTGTACGGTGTGCTGTAACCTGCATTTCCATTTTCATGGCTTCCATGACAGCCACAGCATCCCCTTCGGCAACCATGTCGCCTTCTTTTACTTGCCATGCCAAGACCGTACCTGTAATTGGTGCGGCAACTTCATTGGCAGTGGCAACCGATGCCACACTGGTTTGATTAGGTACACCAGACACGCCGGCAACTGCACCCAGACCACTAAACAACGCAGCAGGCAAACCCAATTCGGGACGTTGGCCATCGACTTCAATAAAGGTACGTATTACTTTTTCTTCTGCAACTGGCTCGATACGCGGCGCAATGGTGATCTGATTGGCAAACTCTGTTTCAATCCAGCGGGTATGTACACCAAAGCGATCATCGGATGTGAAGTCACTATGCGCCATGACAGCAATATGAAACGGTAACACAGATGCAACACCTTCGATATTGAATTCCTTCAAGGCACGGCGTGCACGTGCAATTGCTTGAGAACGTGTTGCGCCCGTCACAATCAGTTTTGCCATTAAAGAGTCAAATGTCCCTGGAATAGTCGAGCCTGCTGCCACACAGGTGTCCAGTCGTACACCAGGGCCTGATGGCGCATCGAATGCGGTAATCTTGCCAGGTGTCGGCAAGAAGCCCTTACCGGCATCTTCCGCATTGATCCGGAATTCAAAGGCGTGGCCACGTGGCATAGGCGTATCCGTAAAACGTAAGGGCAATCCTTCGGCAATCCGCAGTTGTTCGATCACCAGATCCACACCGGCTGTTTCTTCAGTGACAGGATGCTCGACCTGCAAGCGTGTATTGACTTCCAAAAACGAAATTGTGCCATCTGCACTCAACAAGAATTCGACAGTGCCTGCGCCGACATAACCTGCGGCCAG
>JAATFN010000032.1 GCA_015655165.1 Betaproteobacteria bacterium
CGAAATGCGCCCTTGATACCAAACCGTTCGGCCATTTTACCGGCGTCGACTATATCCAGGGCATAAGTCAGATTGGACGTGCTGTTCTCGCCTGCGGCAATCCAGTTACCCGCCGACTTGAAGGTGCCGTCAGGGTTACTCAGCAGCAGTTTCCTGATACGCCACTCCTGACCGACATTACTGTTTTCTGTCGAGGCATTCAGTTCCAGACGTCCCAGTTTTTTATCAAACAACTGGAAGTCGTCCACCGTAATATCCAGCTCGGGAATCTCGATCACATTGTCATCGCTTGTCTTTAATACAGAACCCATATGTGAATCAGCAGTTCTAGGAATGACAAGCTTGGTCAGGCGTGCGACAACATGTCCCAAATCACCATGTTGTCGCGGCTCACGCCATGTAACATAACCGTTGACTTGCTCGGAAGCGATATTTGTCTGCCAGATCGAATTATTTAATGAAGCGCCTAATACGACATTGTTCAGTTTCCGCCCTAAAATGGTTAACTCAGAGGTATGCGCAACCAGTGTTTTTGCTTTATAGGCAGCAAGTCCCGTGTTATCGGTATCATTGGTGAGAGGCAGATTCTTTTCCATCTCAGAACGCAGTTCGATCCATTCATCCATATTCAATTTATCGACCGTCACAGACGCAGTAACACCGCTGTCGGGTCTTGGTACGGGTTGATTGATCCCGAGCCCACCACTGACGACATGCCATTTGTCTTGTGAACCGGCAATTTTTTCACGTAGATAGCGCGATGTCACCATCTTGCCAACAGTCAACTCGATTTCGTCTTTCTTGATTAATGGATCCTTTGACGCAATATCCCTGACAACAAACCGTGTCGGCATGATTTCAGCGGCTGTTTTCATAAATGGCGCCGGCAACGCCAATGACACGCCTTGCAACGATGTATCAACAGTAATATCAGTTAAGGCATTTTTAACACTAATGGAAACGTCATACGGTGTTTCGCCATGAATGTGTGTTAACAGCTGTGCCAGTTCCTTTTGCCCGAATGCCTCGCGCACACCGTCGATTTTTACATTCCCCTGGGCCTTGACCAACATTGTGCCGTCATTTTGTGTGCCTCCGGAAACATCGACAGGTCCGTCTAAAAAACGACCTTTAATACTGTCTAACGTAAAACCTTTTTCGTTGAAAGCGACCTGACCAGTTGCAGCAGATATGGTTGGCAAACCGGTCAGCAAATCCACATCATTACCTTCTAACTGCACCACACCATTGACCGTCGTATCCAATGGGTGATCGATCGGCATATTAAACTTCAAATGCAAATTGCCATTGCCTGTTGCTCTTGTATCTTGCGTAAAATGCTGAATCCAGCCAGCTACCGGACTTTTCTCGATATAGCCGAGCATTTTGTCCATGGGACCTGCAGCATAACCATCAATTCCCAACACCGGATCTGTTGATATCAGGTCCGCAATGGTTGCAGTCACATTTCTGACGGGTACACCATGTGTTTGTCCTGTGTCTGCATGGATCTCCAAGCGTGTACGATCGATTTTAAATGTACCTTTTGCATTTTCCAGCAGCGGCCATTCGGGAGATACGCAATCGGGGGCACGCACACTCGGGTCGTAGTTCATGACCAATCCGTTAAATTTACCTGCTACAATAAACCGGTTATCTGCATGGGCACCTTGTGTTGTACCATTACCGGATGTGTTAAACGGAAACTCTTCCAGATTGCCTTTGACAGTGATATTGACATCTTCTGCCATGCCATCGACCAATGCACCTGTTAACCAGTTTTTTAACACCGGTTCGGTATTGGCAGGTAAATACCGATTGATCGTTTTCAGATCAAATGTCGACACTGTACCTGTCATATCGACTTTACCGAGTGACTGCCTGCTTAAAGACAACTCATGCGTGCCCTTGAGACTCGCTTTCACACCATCAAGCGACAATTGCAGGTCGTCAATATTGAACAACAGCGTCTCGTTATTTTGCATTGACCAACGCGCTGCCAGATCCAGCTGATCAAACGCCACAGACTGGGCAAAGAACGCTGGCCACTGCAACGAGGTATGCGTTGATGCCAAACTCAGCTTACCGGATTTTTCTGTCGTATCGATGTAACCGCTAACGTTGTCAGCCCCTGGCATGGCAGGTCTTGCCACAATTGCAGACTGTGTTGTGGTGGCTTTTTGGGCCGGGCGAAACGGTTGTGGCTTGACTGTCAAGCCGTTAAAAGCACCATGCAGGCGATACGACACAATATCCGGATAACTGCCGGCCCACTCGACGGTAAAGTCATGTAATCGTCCGCTTGGCGAGAAGTCTGCCAGAAGTTGCCGTTGCGAGGCAGATAACGGCAGTCGTTCAGCCAATGCAGACAAGGTCTTCAAATCCAGATCGCTCGCCTGTACGCTTACTTTTTCGGGTTGCCGGATGGTTGCCGCTTCGAACGATTCAACCGCACTTGCACACACCAGTGTCAAGCCATCGGACGTTTCCAGGGAGAAATCTTTTAATGCGACACGGTGACCGGATGTACCGAATGTCGGGACACCTTCTTCGGTATTCACACCACCGGTTTCTTGTGCGGAAATACGGCCCTTGATTGTACGCAAGGCCAAAGGCTGCAAACGCGGACCCAGCGTGGCAGACACATTCGATAAATTCAAGTCGGCTGTGAAATTTTCTACTTTGGCACTGTTCAAATCCAGCCACGCCCGCACTGCCCCTGTCCCGCTCGTCACCGGTACCGGATAATCGACATAGGCATGCCATGCAGCAAGATCAGTCTCTTTCACATCAACATACAATGTGCCTTTCCAGCGCGACACATCGGAAATCCGGCGGGTTAGCGCAGGATGGGTAAAGTCGGCACGTACATCAAAAGGAGCTGCCAATGCCGCAGGTGGTATTGCAGCGAACAACATACGGTGGTTACGCCACTGGTTACGTAATACAAATTGCACGGCCGACAACGATAATTCCGGCGCTCCCCGCAAATCGTCACGCCAGCTTATACGCCCGTCTTTGACAATAATCTCGTGCTGCGACAACACCCAGTCCAGGCTATTGCCACTATCGGCATCTCCCTTAACCAGCAAACCAGCCACATAAATCTTGCCGTCGGCATGTCGCACAATCGACAAATCGGGAGATGCAATCGTCAAATTCTTAAAACGCAAACCACCAACCAACAACGATCTCCAGGACATTGTTGCCTGTATATCGGGCAATGTTAATGCCGCGGCACCGTTTGGGTCATAAATGACCAGGTTCTTTAAATCAAGTTTGGGATTCAATCCACGCCAGGATGCATCGATGTGGGAAATGGTGACCGCATTCCCGAGTGCGCGCGATGCAATTTCCTCTATTTCACCTTTGTATCTGCCAACTTCAGGCAAAATCACATAACGCGTCACCAACAAAATGATCAAAAACAGCGCAACAACCAGTAAAACGCCTTTGCCCACCCACGCAAGAATACGACCGCCTCGGCCACTTAACAAGGCTGAAAGCATCTGGCGTGCATGAATTAAAGAAATAAATTTTCTGTCAGCTGACATCAACGGGAAAGAGATAAACCGAATGTAGAATAAAATAAACGTATAACATCATCGCATGGAAACACCATTTGCCCCAACTGTACTTCTCACTTAAGCCAATAACACGTGATTACATCCCTGCAAAACAGTACCAGCGCTTCCAGATATTATACCCGCTGGGTTAATGCCAATCCTGCAAGAACCGGTATGATTGCCAGCCTTTGCACAGCACCGCTTAGCCGTGCACATTTTGAACAATTGTTAAAAGAGGAACTGGCAACTTCCTCCGGCGCCGATACAGCGCTGCCCGGTGCCATGCGCCGCCTGCGCAATCTGGTTGTCACAACCTTGATCGAGCGCGACCTGACAGGACGGGCCGATCTGGCAGAAGTAGTCGACACAATGAGTGAATTTGCCGACTTTGCATTACAAACCCATCTGGCAGCATTAATGCAGGAAGTGACATTGCAGCATGGCATACCTATCGGAGATGACACTGGTGCACAGCAGCATATGATCGTGCTGGGCATGGGTAAACTGGGCGGCAGGGAACTCAATGTCTCTTCCGACATCGACCTCATCTTCATTTATCCCGAGAATGGCGAAACAAGAACTACTGATGTCCAACAGCGCAGCATTTCCAATCAGGAATTCTTTACCAAACTCGGTAAAAAACTGATTGGTGCCTTGTCCGAAATGACTGAAGACGGCTTTACTTTCCGTGTGGACATGGCTTTGCGCCCCAACGGCAATTCGGGCC
>JAATFN010000441.1 GCA_015655165.1 Betaproteobacteria bacterium
GGCCTGGCATTGGCCGGTTGATGTTCGATGCGCTTAACCAACGTGATTACCAGTTGTTGTTAGGTGTATTCCTGGTGACATCGGTGATGGTCGTGGCCTTTAATCTATTGACCGACTTGATTTATCGTTTTATTGATCCACGCATAGAATCTGGAGCATGATATGCATTCTTTTATGTATCGTTTCATTTCAAATAAAGGTACTGCAGCAGGCTTACTGATCCTGTTACTGGTCATGTTATTGGCATTATCAGCTTCCTTTATGTATGAAGAGTCACCTTGGGCAATGGTTGCCGAACCGTTACTCAAACCGTTTGTCAATTCCGACTATTTGTTGGGAACCGATATGTTGGGGCGCGACATTGGTGCAGGTTTGGCATACGGTGCACGTGTGTCTTTGCTCATTAGCCTGATTTCAACATTGGTAGCTGTTTTTTTTGGTGTATTGATTGGTGCCCTTGCCGGTTTTTACGGTGGCTGGATTGATGATGTGCTGATGCGTTTTACTGAATTCTTCCAGACGATTCCACAGCTTGCGATGGCAATTGTGTTAGTCGCAATCTTCAAGCCATCTATTTATTCTATTGTGGGTGCGATCGCACTTGTGTCCTGGCCACCGGTCGCACGTTTGGTGCGCGGCGAATTTATGTCGCTGAAACAGCGTGAATTCATTCAGGCGGCTATTGTCATCGGTCAAAAACCACTACGCATTATTTTTTCCCAGATACTGCCAAACGCAATATCTCCCATCATTATTACTGCTTCGCTAATGATTGCCACCGCGATTCTCACAGAGTCAGCGTTGTCCTTTCTCGGATTGGGAGACCGTAACCTGATGAGTTGGGGTTTCATGATTGGTGCATCGCGCACGATGTTGCGTGAAGCACCGTGGATGAGTGTGATGCCAGGTCTTGCGATTCTCTTTACGGTACTTGCAATCAATCTGATCGGTGAGGGTCTGAACGATGCAATGAATCCACAACTGCACAAACGAGGAGCTTGATATGGACACCATACAGCGTGACCCCAAAAAGCAGTCGGAAAAATTGTTAAGTGTACGCAACCTCACGGTCGCGTTGCCACGTAGTGGTGATCGTGCATTTGCTGTGGAAGATATTTCATTTGATGTTCATGCCGGTGAAATTGTGTGCATTGTCGGTGAATCCGGCTCGGGCAAATCAATTAGCGCAAATGCCATCATGGGTTTATTGCCGTCTTACCTGAAGCCGCAATCAGGGCAGATTCTGTTTCAGGGCAAGGACTTGCTAACGTTAACAGAAGAGACGTTGCTATCCTTGCGAGGCAAAGATATCGGTATGATTTTTCAGGAGCCGATGTCGGCATTAAATCCTTTAATGAGTGTCGGTAGTCAGATCGCAGAAGTGATGGCGGTGCATGGTGCCTATCCAGGTCGTGCACGCGCTGCCCGTGTGCTTGAAATGCTGGATTTTGTCGGTCTGCCTGATCCGCAAAGCCTGCGCAATGCTTACCCATTCCGATTATCCGGCGGACAACGTCAGCGTGTGATGATTGCAATGGCGTTGGCACTGGAGCCATCATTACTGATTGCGGACGAACCGACGACAGCATTGGATGTCACCACACAGGCCCAGATTCTGGCACTGATCAAACGTATTCAACAATCAATGGGCATGGGTGTCATGTTCATTACCCATGACTTTGGTGTGGTCGCCGATATTGCCGATCGTGTGGCTGTGATGCAGCAAGGCCATCTGGTCGAGCAAGGTACGGCAGAGGAAGTACTTAACCATCCAGGTCATCCTTATACACAGCGTCTGATTGCTGCCGTGCCGGATGGCAGGGCAGCACCAGCTGTTGCAGCATCGTCGCAAGAAGCTGTATTAAAGGTCGTTGATCTACGTAAGACATATGTTACCGCGCGAGGTCTGTTCGTTAAGAAACGTGTTGTACATGCAGTTAATGGTGTCAATTTCTCGGTCTTGCCTGGACAGACATTAGGTATTGTGGGTGAGTCTGGATCAGGGAAGTCGACCATTGGCAAGTGTCTGCTAAAACTGATCGATATCGATGGTGGACAAATCTGGTTTGACGGCAAGGATATCGGACCCATGTCGCAATCTGAAATGCGGCCGGTACGTCAACATTTACAAATGATTTTCCAGGATCCGTTTGCCTCTCTTAATCCTCGGCAAAAAGTCGGTCGCATCATAACGGATGGTCCAGTGGCAAATGGTGTTGATTACGCGACTGCCGCGGTGCGTGCCAAAGAATTGCTACGTCTGGTGGAGTTGGATGAGTCGGCTTTTTACCGCTATCCCAATGAATTTTCAGGTGGGCAGCGTCAGCGTATCGGTATTGCACGCGCACTGGCACTTGAACCCAAAGTGTTAGTGGCCGATGAATCGGTATCAGCGCTGGATGTTTCAGTGCAAGCACAAGTATTACGGTTACTGCAAGAGTTGCAACAGCGCTTGAACCTGACAATGATCTTTATTACCCATGATTTGCGTGTGGCGTCACAGTTATGCCATCAGATCGCAGTCATGCATAAGGGGAGCATTGCCGAGTATGGCCCGCCTGCACAGATTCTGGATAATCCGACACACGAATACACCAAAAAATTGATCGCCGCGATTCCTGGTAAAAACTGGCATCCGACTGCAATCCATTCACACACAGAAGAGGATGGTATCAGCATCTAAGAGAAGATTGGTTGCCAATAAAGATTAAGCCGATCACTGCTTTTTTTAAACAGTGATCGGTAACGATTTAACTTCGCCCATTCAGATCCCTATGCTGCCGTACTCTTAGGACATAGCATGAATTCTATTGATTCAAGTAACAACACATTCGACTACGTTATTGTAGGCGCTGGCGCGGCAGGCGCCATCCTTGCCAACCGGCTTAGTGCAGACCCGACAGTGTCCGTTTGCCTGTTGGAGGCAGGTCCACGTGACTGGCATCCTTTCTTGCGGATACCGGCCGGTTTTATCAAGATCATTTCCAATAAATCGTTTGTCTGGCGGATAACAACCGAACCTAGCACGTATACAGCCGGTCGTCGTGTGCCATTGCCACAAGGACGTACGTTGGGTGGCACGACATCGATTAACGGCATGATTTACAATCGTGGCCAGGCAGCCGACTTTGATAGTTGGGCTGCTGCTGGCAATCCCGGTTGGCGTTATGCGGATGTGTTGCCGTATTTTAAACGTAGTGAGCAAAGCATGATTGGTGACGACAAATATCATGGTCGCCAAGGACCGATGACGGTGTCAACATTGAAATGGATCCATCCAATTTGCGAGGCGTTTATCAACGGTGTGGCAAATACAGGCATTCGACGCAATGACGATTACAACGGTGCAACACAAGAAGGTGTCGGTTACTTTCAGCGTACCATCAAGGGAAGATGGCGCGTCAGTACTGCTCAGGCATTTTTAAAGCCTGTACGGCAGCGCAAGAATCTTGAGATTAGGACCAACTCGCAAAGCACGTCGTTGATATTGGAAGGCAAGAAAGCCATCGGTGTACGTTATATCGTCAAGCGCGATCTTGATCATCCACAGGAAGTGTTTGCACGACGTGAAGTCATTGTCTGTGGTGGTGCCATTAACACACCGAAGTTGTTGCAGTTATCCGGTATTGGACCGGCACCATTGTTGCAATCGCTGGGTATTCCATTACAACATGCGTTGCCTGGTGTTGGTGCCAATCTGAAAGACCACTTCTCAATACGCATCGTCGCACGTGTTAAAAACAGCAATACAATTAATGAACTGGCACGTGGTGTTGGTTTGTTCGGACAAGTGTTACGTTGGATAGCTGGTCGTCCCAGTCTGTTGTCGGTGAGTCCATCGTTAGTGGCTTGGTTTGCAAAGTCGGATGCACAGCAAGTGCGTCCTAATTTACAAGGGGTGTTTTCACCTGCAAGTTATAAGGAAGGCTATCTAGGTTTGCTAGATGGTTTCCCAGGAATGACGGTTGGCGTCTGGGACCATCAGCCACGCAGTACAGGTTTTGTACATGCACGTTCAACTGATCCGTTACAAGACCCTATTGTGCAGCCGAACTATCTGGAGCATCCAGATGACCGCCGTGTATTGCTCGATGGTATGCGTCAAGCACGCAACTTGTTACGTACACCAGCTTTAGCGCATTTCTTTGTCGAAGAAACATTGCCAGGTGCAGATGTAACCAGTGATGAAGCATTGCTTGAATTTGCCTCGCGCTATGGTGTATCGGCATGCCATATTTGTGGTACTGCGAAGATGGGGCCGGCATCGGACCCCATGGCAGTGGTAGATCACGAACTGAAGGTGCATGGCATACAAGGACTGCGTATTGTTGATGCTTCTGTAATGCCTACCCAGCCGTCAGCGAATACGTGTGCTGCGACGATGATGATTGCAGAGAAAGCGGCAGACATGATTCTCAATCGTGGCACACAAGCGAACGGGTTTGCCAAGGAAATGTCCGGTATCACGACGCCTGTGACTCAGGTGGCAGTGTCTGAACATGCCGTTGCGATACGTGCTCCTTCAATCATGAAAGGATAGTCATGGCATCAACATCCGATACAACTGATATGGATAGCAAGATGTCAGCAGTGTCCGTGGAACTTTGTGCTGCAGATATCGAACGTAAGGCATGCCAATATGGTTGGCCGATGACTGCCGAAAAAGCCGAACAAGTCGCTCAAGCAGGGAAATTACGTATTGCGGCTTTTTATCGGTCTGCACAGCTGACATTTGATGATGCTGCCAGTTTTGAGGCGAGCCTACATGCATGTCGTTTTCAGGAGCCGGATTGATGCATCAGCCAACTCATTGCCTCGACATGACGCTGTTAGAGGCAGCACAAGCGATTAGAAATAAAACGATTTCTTCAGTTGAACTGACACGGGCATCGTTAGATCGTGCGCGTGCCCTACAAAGCAGTTTTAATGCTTTCATTCGTATTGATGAAGAAAAGGCCATGGCTGCGGCACAGGCATGTGATGCATTGACTGGTAAAGGTGATCTGCTTGGTCCTTTGCATGGTGTGCCATTAGCCCATAAAGATATGTTCTATCGCAAGGGAGAAGTATCGACTTGCGGTTCGCGTTTACGTGAACACTGGATTGCACCGGTGACTGCCACTGTACTTGAGCGGCTTGATCAAGCTGGTGCAATCCAGATTGGCACGCTGCATATGACGGAATTTGCCTATGGACCGAGTGGCCAGAATGAAACATTGGGCGATTCACGTAATCCTTGGCATGCAGATTATATTTCCGGTGGCTCGTCATCTGGTCCCGCCATTGCCACTGCCACACGCACAGTGTTTGGTGCGTTGGGTTCGGATACAGCAGGTTCTGTACGCATGCCCGCCAATTTATGCGGTA
>JAATFN010000188.1 GCA_015655165.1 Betaproteobacteria bacterium
GGCAACGGATGCGTTGCGTATTGCACAAGAAAATCCTGAACGGGAAGTGGTATTTTTTGCGATCGGTTTCGAGACAACAACACCGCCTACGGCATTGGCTATTCGTCAGGCGGCAACTGCCAAACTGACAAATTTCAGTGTTCTGTGCTGTCATGTTCTGACGCCTTCGGCAATTACCCATATTCTGGAATCTCCCGAAGTACGTGAATACGGGATTGTGCCGATTAACGGATTTATCGGACCGGCACATGTCAGTATTGTGATTGGATCTGACCCCTATGTGCATTTTGCCAGACAATATCGCAAGCCGGTTGTCATTGCCGGGTTTGAGCCGCTAGATGTCATGCAGGCAATCTGGATGTTGATCAGACAAGTCAATGACGGGCGCTGTGAAGTCGAAAACGAATTTACACGTGCAGTCAATCCACGCGGCAATGTGACTGCGCAAGCGATGATGGACGATGTGTTTGCATTGCGGGAAAGTTTTGAGTGGCGTGGATTGGGAACAGTGCCATTGAGTGCATTAAAGATACGGGAAAAATATGCAACATATGATGCAGAAGAACGGTATGGACTGGTCTACCGGTCTGTGCCAGACAACAAGGCATGTGATTGTGGTGCCATTTTGAGAGGCGTCAAACAGCCGAGTGATTGCAAGATTTTCGGGACAGTTTGCACCCCGGAAAACCCGGTCGGCTCTTGTATGGTATCTAGCGAAGGGGCGTGTGCTGCCCATTATTCGTATGGACGGTTTAAAGATGTCGCAGTGGTGGCAGCATGAGCGGTGTTGTCAAAAAAAATTATGTGCGTCCATTAGACATCAAGAATGGCCGTATCGATATGGGACATGGGGCCGGTGGGCGTGCATCTGCCCAATTGATTGAAGAATTATTTGTCACGGCATTTGATAATGCCTGGTTAAAGCAGGGCAATGATCAGGCCGCTTTTGCAGTACAGACAGGTCGTATGGTGATGGCAACGGATGCACATGTCGTGTCACCATTGTTTTTCCCGGGCGGTGATATCGGTTGTTTATCGGTACATGGCACCGTCAATGATATTGCGATGTCGGGTGCGACACCGTTGTATCTTGCTGCCAGCTTCATTCTGGAAGTGGGCTTTGCATTGGCCGACTTAAAGCGTATTGTCGATTCGATGGCAGCAGCGGCCAGACAAGCGGGTGTGGCGATTGTCACAGGTGACACCAAGGTCGTCGAGCGTGGTAAGGGTGATGGTGTATTCATTACCACTACTGGCGTGGGTGTTGTGCCAGAAGGTATTGTGGTTGACGGTGCATCGGCCAAACAAGGGGACGCGATTATTGTGTCTGGTACGATAGGCGACCATGGTGTGGCCATCATGTCCAAGCGGGAATCGTTGTCTTTCGATACAGAAATACGTTCTGATACGGCAGCGTTAAATGGTCTGGTGAACCATATGTTGGCAGCGATGCCGCGTGTGCATGTGATGCGCGACCCGACCCGTGGTGGATTGGCGACGACATTAAACGAGATTGCGACACAGTCGGGTGTCGGGATGTTGCTCGATGAGGCAGCAATTCCGGTAGCACCACAAGTCGATGCTGCCTGTGAATTTCTGGGCTTGGATCCATTGTATGTTGCCAATGAGTGCAAGTTGGTAGCGATTTGTGCTCCTGACGATGCGCCACAATTGCTCGCGGCAATGCAATCCCATCCTTTGGGTGCGCATGCAGCGTTAATTGGTGTGGTGATGGAAGACACACACTGCTTTGTGCAGATGAAAACCCGTTTCGGTGGACGACGTATTGTCGACTGGTTATCCGGGGAGCAATTACCCCGTATCTGTTAGTCTTGATTGATTTCCGCGTTATGATGCAAGACAGCAATAAAGGCGATTGTCCGGTTGCGGTGCTTTAAGAGAGGTTGACGTTTTTCATGGATATGTTTGACAACGGTGATTTACCAGTTGTGCTGGTTGTCGATGACGAGACGGGGTCTCAGGATGCCATCCGGCGCACACTGGAAGAAGATTTTCGGATATTGACTGCAGGTTCTGCAGAAGACGCGCGTGCGTTGATGGAAAACGACGAGCCAGCTGTAATTTTGTGTGATCAGCGCATGCCAGGGACCACGGGTGTCGCGTTTTTAAAAGAAGTACGTGAACACTGGCCAGATGTCGTGCGTATCATTATTTCTGGCTATACCGAGTCCGAAGACATTATTGCCAGTATTAACGGCGCAGGTATTTATCAGTATCTGTTAAAACCCTGGATGCCGGATCGTTTGCTCGATTGTGTGCGCGGTGCGGTCGAAGCCCGTAGTCTGCAACAGGATACACATCGCTTAGATGTCGAGCTGCGTACCAGTACATCGGTGTTACGTGCACGTAAAGTCAATAAGCAGCAACATGTCAAGGCTGCTTTCGATTTTGACCGGATTGTCCGGGCACCAGGTAGTCCCATGGATGGTGTATGCGAATTGGCAGCACGTGTAGCACGTCATGATTTATCGGTGTTGGTGCAAGGTGAATCGGGCAGTGGCAAGGAGTTATTGGCGCGTGCGATGCACTATGCCAGTCCGCGTGCCGATCGTGTTTTTGTGATGGAAAATTGTGGCGCCATTTCCGACAATTTACTGGAGTCGGAATTGTTTGGCCACAAGCGTGGTTCGTTTACCGGGGCCTATGAAGACCATATCGGGATTTTCCAGCGCGCAGATGGCGGGACAGTGTTTCTTGATGAAATCGGTGATACGTCGCTCGCGTTTCAGGTCAAGTTGTTACGTGTATTGCAAGAAGGTGAAGTCCGCCCGGTCGGTGCGACACGATCGATACCTGTCAATGTGCGGGTGATTGCCGCAACGCATCGGGATCTGGAAAAAGAAGTGCGTGATGGACGTTTTCGTCAGGACTTGTATTATCGTTTGGCAGCGGTCACATTAACGATGTTGCCTTTGCGAGAACGGCCGGCCGATATTGTGTTCATTGCCAAGGAATTATTGGCAAAATCATCGCGCGATATGGGCATCCCTGTAGAAGGATTTACCTCTGATGCGATGGCCAGTCTTGTGACGTATCCCTGGCCTGGGAATATTCGCGAATTGCGCAATGAAATACAGGGCGCGCTGGCATTGAATACGGTTGGCAGTACACAGTTGGAAGCACAGGTATTTTCTGCACGGGTATTGCAAGGTACATCAGGCAATACCATTGGTGATGGATCCGTGCTTAAATTACCGCAAAGTGGCACCTTGCATGAAAGAATTGAAGTGCTGGAAGTGGCCATTCTAAAGGAGACTTTACTGCGCTTACGTTGGAACAAGACCCATGTCGCGAAAGAGCTCGGGCTATCGCGCGTCGGTTTACGCAGTAAAATGCAGCGACTGGGCTTGGAGAAAAAATAAATGGCTATCGCAGACAAACGGTTTAATGTGTTGTGGTTGCAGTCCGGCGGTTGCGGGGGATGCACCATGTCACTGCTATGCGCTGATACCCCGGATTTTTTCGGAGCATTGGATGATGCCGGGATCAATTTACTCTGGCACCCTTCCCTTTCGCTTGAAACCGGCGCTGATGCACTAAGCATTTTACGTGCGTGTGTTGCCGGCGAGATCCCGTTACATGCCTTATGCGTGGAAGGATCTGTATTGCGCGGCCCGAATGGCACAGGACGTTTTCATATGTTGGCCGGTACCGGCAAGCCGATGATGGCGTGGGTACAAGCGTTGGCGAATGTTGCCGATTACACGGTAGCGATTGGTACCTGTGCGGCTTATGGCGGTATTACTGCTGCTGGTAATAATCCGACAGATGCATGCGGCTTGCAATATGAGGGAGATCTGCCAGGTGGTTTGTTGGGCGTGGGGTATCGTTCCCGTCTAGGGTTGCCTGTCATTAATGTGGCAGGATGCCCGACCCACCCCAA
>JAATFN010000172.1 GCA_015655165.1 Betaproteobacteria bacterium
GCCTCATTCAATTCCTCGCGCGAAACACGTGCCAGATACATCTTGATGCCGTTGTAAAGCTTGTCGACATCGTCGTCCAGTACTCTGATCTGTTCTGCACTGGCGCCATCATTGTCACGCATGGCAGGTAACAGGCGCGTTAACATATTTTCGATAATGTCACCCATACGCAATACTTCCCGTGATGCGTTGGCTAATGCCAGTGTTGGCGTATCGATGGCAGCAGGATCCAGATGGCGGGGTTTGATCGAGCCATCATCCTTGTCTTGTGATGGCAGCAGTCGTACACATAGCTTTGCCATGGGAGCAACTGCAGGCAATAACAAACCACAACGGATGGTATTGTAAATGACGTGAAATGCCACCACACCAAAACGCATGTCATTGGTGATAAAAGCAATACCGGTTTCAAGGTAGTTAATCAGCGGCAAAACGATGATCGCACCAGATAGGCGAAACAGCATACTGCCTAAGGCAACACGGCGGCCTTCCACATTCTGGCGGGCCGAACTCAATAGTGCCAGTACACCACTGCCCAAGTTGGCACCAATGACCAGACATAACGCAACTTCCAGAGAAATAATGCCGGAGGACGCCAAGGTAGCAGATAAAAGCACTGCAGCCAGACTGGAATAGGTAAACATGGCAAACAATGCACCGATCAAGGTATCAAGCAAAATGTCGCCCGTCAGTGACGAGAAAATGACTTGAATACCCTCGGTTTGCGTCATTGGACGCGTGACTTGCTCGATTAACTGTAATGACAGCAAAATCAGACCAAGGCCGATAACTGCCCGACCAAGGTAGCCGATTTGCGTTTGACGACGCGAGAGATAGACAACAACGCCGCTAAAAATCAATAAGGGCGACAACCAGGACAAGTCGAAACTCAAGACACCTGTCATTAATGCGGTGCCCACATCAGCACCTAGCATGATGGTCAATGCAGGTGCCAGGCTGATTAATCCTTGTGCGACAAACGAACAGACGATGACAGCAGTCGCGTTACTGCTTTGCAGTAAGCTGGTCACACCAATGCCTGCCAGAAATGCGTAATTGCTGCGAGTGATACTGGTACTTAGAAATCTGCGTAATTGCGATCCGTACACGCGTAGGATGTCGGTGCGGACAATATGCGTGCCCCACACCAACAGCGATAGCGCTGATAGCAGATTAAGCAGAGTGATCATGGGCGGGGGTTATGCGTTTCTGATAATAAATGTTGTGCTAGTTGTGCAAAGCCGGCACCAAAAGGTAGTTCGGTAATAAACTTCGGTGCAGCAGGTAGCCTATCGACAAAATTCAATACATTGGCTACACCGACAGATAAGGGAAAATAAGCAAACATAGGCGCGTCATTAGGCGAGTCGCCTGCGTATACGCAGCGACTACGCTCTATATCATCATCGAGAAGCACGTTGTAACGTTCTTCCATCATCAACTTGGCCATGCTTAATTTGTCATAATTGCCGAACCAGCCATTCACGTGAATCGAACTGATCTTGGCGGTCATTCCGGCTTCTTCCATAATCTGCACAATACGATCAACCTCTTTGTCGCTCAACGCCGGCACATCCTCGCAAAAGTCGATGGCCAGATCATATTGACGACAAAACTGGTCTGATGCAACAGCACAGCCCGGTACTTCCTGCAAAATTGATGCGCATACGCGTGTTAATTTTGCCGTATTGGCAGTGCGCGTTGCCTCGTCGAACAGATGACGCGTTCGCAGTTTCCCGCTAGCGTGATCATGCCACATGTAGAGCGCACCGTTTTCCCCAATGATACCATTGACCGGCCACATACGGGCAATCAGGTCGCACCATCCGGCAGGTCTTCCTGTGACGGGGATAACACGGATACCTGCATTGTACAAAGCTTCCAGCGCACTATAAGCCTGCGCTGTGATACGTCCGTCTGTTGTAATTGTATCGTCAATGTCTGTCAATACAGTTGTGACCTGTGCACCGGGCAACTGGTCTAGATGCTTCATGCCAACTCCAATAATTGCGGTTGATGATCGGAAGAACGTGTTTTGTCATCCAGCGTAAAGTTGCGTACATGTGGTAACAAATCTTCGCTGGCAAAAATAAAGTCACAGGTAAAAGGCTCTGGCCACTGTTGTCTGTCATAGATGCCCACATTGTGCGGATGCGGTGTATCGCCATGCAGATGCTGCCAGGTATCGACCAGACGCGGTGTGCCATCGTCAAATGGCGCCTGTATACGTGCATGCAATGGATCGGTCGGCCGTAAATTGAAGTCGCCCGTTAACAGGGTACGTGTTGTTTGCGCGAAAGCATGATAGTGCGAACCGGTTGTATCTTTCACCCGACTCGCTGTTGCTCGCAGGCAAGACTCCGCATGTAAATGACGTACTGCATCGATTTGTGTGGCACGTTGGGACTGTGAGTAGTATTCCAGATGCGTATTCATGACACGAATAGGACCTAATGGTGTATCTAGTGTGACTTCAACTAATACACGCGGCATACTGATGACATCAGGGTCGACCGGCCATGGTAACTGGTGGCGCAAAATGCGCAATACAGGAAAGCGCGACAATATCATGTTGCCAAACTGACGGCGGCCTCCGTCAGGAGCACCGACGTCGACGCCGATGACAGGTGCCGGTGTGAAGTCGGGCAATAATTCGGCGAATAGGTTGAACTGGTTTTCACCTTTACTGCCGGCAAGTTTGGGGAAATTGGCTGCGACTTCCTGCAGACACAGCACATCAAAATCTCCAAGTTTTTTTGCGTCGTCGACAATA
>JAATFN010000339.1 GCA_015655165.1 Betaproteobacteria bacterium
ATCATTAACAAACACGCTTTAGAACCGTTTAAATTTTGATTCATCAATCGGTTTATCCTTATCGGATAAAGTATTTAAATTCGAAATTTTGCTCTCTTGTTGATACGACTCATACGGCGTCACATTGTGATTTCTCTTTGGTGCGATCTTTTTCTGTTCACCAATCTGGAAAAATCTCATCATCTCGTTTAACTGGAATGCCTGAGCACTCATTTCTTCGGATGTCGAGGACAATTCTTGTGAAGCAGAAGCACCCATTTGGGTAGATGCCGCCATCTGGCTAACTGCATCATTAATTTGCTCTATGCCAATCGACTGTTCTTTGGATGCAGTAGAAATTTCCTGTACCAGATCTGCAGTCCTACGAATTGAAGGAACAATCTGCTCCAGTAATTCACCAGCCTTTTCAGCGAGAGATACACTATTTTCCGCCACAAAAATAATTTCTTGTGCTGAAGCCTGAGAGCGTTCCGCCAATTTTCTGATCTCGGCTGCAACCACAGCAAATCCTTTTCCATGCTCTCCGGCTCTCGCAGCTTCGATAGCAGCATTTAAAGCCAGTAAATTTGTCTGATAAGCAATGTCGTCGATAATATTGATTTTTCCTGCTATCTGTTTCATTGCCAATACTGTCTCGCGAACTACTTCACCACCTTCTTTGGCCGCAGAAGCTGATTGGCTGGCAATCTCGTCAGTGATACGTGCATTTTCCGCATTTTTCTCTATCGTTAATGCAATACGCTCAATCGATGTGCTGGTCTCTTCAACGCTCGAGGCTTGCTGAGAAGAGCTATGGCTTAATGCTTGCGAAGAAGAAGATATCTCCTCTGAAGCTGCTGCCAATGAACTTGATGTGCTACTGACATCGGTAATCACATGAACCCATGTCGCGATCAGTTGTTTGGTACTAAACAATATACTGCCGGTGTCTTTTGCAGACACAGGTACATTCACCGTCAAATCGCCTTTAGCTACCTTACGTAATACTGCCATGACCTCTTTAGGCTCTCCACCAACTTGCACGCGTATCAAGCGGTACGAAAAAAGCAGGCATACTTGCAATACGATCAGTGTCGCTCCCAGCAAAATAAACAGTATCATCTCCAATTTGGTATATGCTTCTTTTGCCGATAACACATCTGACTGTGTACGATCGTTGACCATCTTCAAAAACGCATCTATCGGCTTCATCAAACGGTCGACTATCTCTAGATAGTGCTTATCGAACATCATACTCTGTGCCAATTTTTGATTTGGTGTACCAATCACAGTATATTCACCCGAAATATCTTTATAACGGCCATTCACTGCATTAAAGGCAGCAATATCAATAGCACCTAACTCGTCTGTAATGTTCATTGCCTCTTCGAGTTTATGCATTTCTTCCCGAGTAAACCCGACTTTCTCCATCAAATCACGTAACGCAACATAGATTTCCTCATCTTGATTTTGCCTCTTTCCTGTAGTAAATACTTCCCAGTTAAAATGCGCATAATCATTGGGTCGAGCGCGCGTACCATTACGAATCCCGATAATGGTATGATAAAGTTCTTCATCTCTGGGATCCCCGGCAATGACATAGGCACGTGCATATTTGGTCAAATCTTCAGCGCTGTAACGTAATTCGTTTGCAAGCAAATAGGAGTGATATCTGGCTTCATACGCATAACTGAGTTTGTTATTGGCCTGATCCAATGTATGCATAACACCGACAATAGCGCCTGAAAGAATAGCCAGTACAATGACTAATCCCCCAAATACCTGACGAATACTAATTCTTCGCGATAACCATTGCATGACAGACTCCCAGAGATACAGCGTAGCAATACACTCGTAACCTAACCAACTCCGTCTTGACATTTATCGGGATCGTTGTTCTGTCGCTTCCAACTCGGTTTTTTCACATTGCTTAACGTATTCAACTAAATGTGCGACATCTAAAATCAAGGCAATTCTGCCATCACCCAAAATCGTAGACCCACTCAGTCCTTTCATTTTTGCGAACAATGTATTTAATGGTTTCACCACTGCTTGACATTCGCCTTGTAATTCATCGACCAGTAATCCGATTCTGTATTCTGCGTATTGAACGATCAGCATATTTTGACGCGGCATATTACGTAGTGGCATATCAAATAAACTGCGCATATTGATAAATGACAACGGCTCACCCCGTAAAGTGACGATATTATTATTCGCCGGATAACTCGTCAGATTAATGCATTCGACAACCAGATCTAACGGCAGAACAAATACCATATCGCCAACAATGACCTGAAATCCTGAAATGATTGCCAGCGTCAACGGCAACCTGATGTGCATCGTCGTACCCTGCCCTTGTATACTATCTATGGTTATCTTTCCGTGTAACTGATCAATATTTCGTTTGACCACATCCATACCGACGCCTCTACCAGAAATCGCCGTAATTTTTTCTGCTGTCGAGAAACCAGGCGAAAAGATAAAGTTAAGAATCTCGTTTTTTGTCAGTACTTCACCATCTTGCACAAAGCCTTTCTCGATCGCTTTGGATAATACCTTTTGTTGGTTAATCCCTCGTCCATCGTCAATGATTTCAATCACAACACTGCCAGATTCATGCCTGGCACGCATATTGATTTTTCCTTTTTTTTCTTTACCGCAAGCCACACGTTCATCTGTCGGCTCAATACCATGATCTATTGCATTTCTGACCAAATGCATTAATGGATTAGATATTTTTTCCATCATGGATTTATCCAGTTCTGTTTCCTCACCTGTAATCACCAAATCCACTTCTTTACCCAACTCTCTGGCTGTTTCTCTAATTACCCTTGGAAATCTCTGGAAAACCTCATTGATTTTTACCATCCGGAATGTCAATGCTGTATCCCGAATTTTTTCAACCAGTTCCGATATTGTTTGCGTCATTTCCTGAAACCGGTAATCTCGCTTGATCTTTGCAACCAGACTGGCTGTAGCACCTGCAATCACAAGTTCTCCCACAAGATCAATTAACTGTTCAAGTTTTTCTACTTCGATCTTGATAAACTGGTTATCTGAAATATCGCGTTGTGCCGTTGCCAACACAGGTAATTTTTCTGTTTTTATATGACTACCGACAATAAGCTCTGCTGACATGCCATTTGCCAAAGGCTGCTCCTGATCTTTTCCTGTATTGACCAATAACGCGCATTCCTCTTGATCGAAAGACAACATCCGCTTCAATAAAGCCAGACAGTCCTCTGGCTTTTTGAAATTAGCCAATACGTCTCGATAAGCATCTATATCGCTAAATGGTGCTATCACTACAATGTTACTGTCATCTGACAACAGATCGAATACAGCAATAATTTCATCCTTTGTCGCCTCGGAATGGAATAAAATCTCGAATCCGATATAACAGTATTCTGGATCCATTTTCTTTGAAATTGGTAAACGTTCATCAATCACATGTATATCGATCACACTACCTAGCTTGCACAAATGTCGTATAAAAGTAATTGGACTCAAACCATACGTAAAAATTTTCCTATCAAACCTGAGCGACAAATACCAGTCTGGCGATTTAGAAAAGAAGCCTGTTATCTGGCGTGCAAGGTTGCGCTTCGGTTTCTTTTTACTTTTTTCACGCTCACTTCTATCCAGATGAGTGGTCGATTCTTTCTTAAATACATTTCTTCCACTGCCAAGATAGGCTGATAATTTATCTTCAAGAAAAATTCGCCTTTGCAAATCAATAGGCTGTTCTTCTTTACTATTTTCAATCGCATCAATCTGGCTACTGACATAATCATTGCATTCCAAAAGCAAAACCCGCATCACGTCATCTAGTATCAATGTTGAATTTCGCACTTTGTCGAGAACGTTCTCAGTCATGTGCGTAAAACTGACCACTTGTTCAAATTCAAAAATCGATGCAGATCCTTTAATCGTATGCATGGAACGAAACACTGCATCAATGCCGGCTTTATCCACACCAATGAACGCCATCTGCAGCAATACCGTCTCCATGGCCGCTAATAGCTCACGGGCTTCCTGAACGAATGCTGATACGGCATCGTGTTTACGCTTCATTGGCTCTGTCATCCATATCAAAGAACAGTTCCATATGCAAAAAACTGGCTATCTCTTTGATTTCTCGGCTATGGTGCTTAAAAAATAGCGTATGTGATTTTCTTTTCGCTTCTTTCTTAATCAATATCAATAGTTGCAGTCCTGCTGTGTCTATTGCCACAACATCACTTAAATCAACTTCCAGATAGGCATAATCCTGCACATATTGGATGAATCCATCCTTGACACTAGCAACATCAAATATGGTGAGCTCTCCTGACATACAAAGCACCGTATGGCCATCGCGTATTGTCTCCGTTAGTTGCATCATTCACGCTCACGGCAAAATAATTTTCGAAACTGTATTCAACAAGACATCGGTGACAAAAGGCTTTTTCAACCAGATTTTTACACCGAAGCTTTTCCCAATTCTTTTTTTCTGTTCATCACTTTCTGTTGTCAGCATGATGATGGGCGTAAACTTATATTTCTGTAACTTCCTACATTCTTCGACGAATTCAAGACCATTCAAATGCGGCATATTGTAGTCAGATATAATCAGGTGATACTTTCTACCATCCAGTTTATTGACACCGTCACGCCCATCTACCGCTTCTACAATGTCATAGCCATGCTCTTTTAATACTTCACTCACTGCCAAGCGGATACTGCTCGAATCATCGATGATTAAAATGATCTGTCCCATATGTTCTCGTTATATCAAAATGTTGATTGACAAAAATCGCGTCATTTGACATGCCACTCGACAAACGCACAAGAAAATACCGCGCTAAATAGCTCAGACGGGATTTTCCATTTATTCTCTATTTTGAAGAGTATTAGCAAGAGACTGTCAGTCGAACAAAGGCACATTTCAGGCTAATTTATGCGGTGATATTGCTGTACAGCATCAGCGACTGACATTTTTCATGTGTTTTTCCATTTTCATCATGCGGTAAAACTATTCAACACTTGCTGTATCCAGTGCCAAAGCTTGTCAAAGTCACATGAAAATACGAACATTTTCTTCAAGGCACATATACCATATGTATATAAAGAGCAATTAGGCTATATGAATCTGAAATAACGCAGTATCTTATTTCAACCAAAATACGCTTTTTTAGTATTACAATGCAGCTCCATTGCTTATCATCACTATGCACCGTTACCATTGGCATGATTCTGATAGGCAAGTAAAAAATGATTTAATCATGTGACACCGTGCACGATGTGTATTACATATGCACCTGTTCGTATAAAGGAATAACTATGTCAGGTTATTTGCAGGAAAATCAGGTCCCGCAACGCAGAAAAACGATCACGACAACAACGCTACAAACGATGCGCAACAAAGGTGAAAAAATCGCCATGTTGACTTGCTACGATGCCAGCTTTGCAACATTAATGGAAAATAATGGTGTCGACTCTATTCTGATTGGTGATTCATTAGGTATGGTCTCGCAAGGACATCACTCGACATTACCTGTCACCATTGAAGATATGGTTTACCACACTGCTTCTGTCGTGCGTGGTTGCACAACCACCCATATCATCGCCGATTTACCATTTGGCACCTATGCAACACCGTTGATGGCTTTCGAGAATGCGGCCAAATTGATCCGTGCAGGCGCGCATATGGTAAAACTCGAAGGCGGTGCATGGCTTGTCGACACAGTACAATTCCTGACCCAACGCAGTATACCGGTATGCCTGCATCTTGGACTGACACCACAGTCAATGCATACGATGGGCGGCTTTAGAATTCAGGGCAAAACAAACGAAGCCGCGCAACAACTTATCGCCGATGCATTGGCATTGCAATCAGCCGGTGCAACATTATTTGTGCTCGAAGGTATTCCTGCCTTATTGGGTAAAGAAATCACAGAGCACTTATCAATTCCCACGATCGGTATTGGGGCAGGTCCTGATTGCGCCGGACAAGTTCTTGTCATGCATGATGCCATCGGGGTCTTCCCTGGTCATAAAGCACGTTTTGTACGCGACTTCATGGAAGGCGCCAGCAGCATTGCCGAAGCCATTGCGCACTATGTTGCGGCTGTTAAGGATGGTTCTTTCCCGGCACCCGAACACTGTTTCTGATTTTTAGTACGCACAATAAAAAAGCGCCAGTGATGTATGTTCACTGACGCTTTTATTGTTCAGATGGGCCGGTTATTCAAAGAACTCTTTGACTTTATCGCGCCATGTTTTGGTTTGCGGGCTGTGTTTGGCTCCGCCATCAATCATGGTTTGATCCAGCTCACGCAACAGCTCTTTTTGACGATCTGTTAACTTGACCGGTGTTTCGATCACAACGTGACAGAATAAATCTCCTGCAACACTGGAACGTACTCCTTTAATACCTTTGCCACGTAAACGGAAGGTCTTACCAGACTGTGTCCCCTCAGGAACAACAAACGTTGCACGACCTTTTAATGTCGGCGCTTCCACTTCTCCACCTAATGCTGCCTTGGTAAAAGAAATCGGCATTTCACAATGCAAGTCGTTTTCATCACGCTGGAACACTTCATGTTGCTTGATGTGGATTTCCACATACAAGTCACCTGGAGGTCCACCATTCATGCCCGGTTCCCCATTGCCTGATGAGCGAATACGCATGCCGTCATCAATGCCTTCGGGAATTTTTACTTCCAGCGTCTTGTTGCGTTTAATACGTCCTGCACCCGCACAAGAAGGGCATGGTTCGGGAATGATCTGGCCGCTACCATGACACTTCGGACAGGTTTGCTGGACACTGAAAAAACCTTGCTGCATACGTACCTGGCCATGACCACCACATGTTGTACATGTCACAGGCGATGTACCAGGCTTGGCACCAGAACCATGACAGGTATCACATGCATTCCATGATGGGACACGAATGGTTGTATCAAACCCATTCGCTGCCTGTTCCAAGGTAATTTCGAGGTTATAGCGCAAATCTGCACCGCGATAAACCTGTGGACCCGAACCACGTGACGATCTGCCACCACCGAAGATGTCCCCGAAGATATCGCCAAACGCATCGGCAAACCCGCCAGCACCGGCACCAGCGCCTGCACCCATATTAGGATCGACACCAGCATGGCCATAACGGTCATATGCTTCGCGTTTTTGTGGGTCCGTGAGCATTTCGTAGGCTTCTTTCGCCTCTTTGAATTTCTCTTCCGCAACCTTGTCATTCGGATTTCTATCCGGATGATATTTCATTGCCAGCTTGCGATAGGACTTCTTCAGTTCATCGTCTGAAGCGCCTTTCGCAACGCCTAGTATTTCGTAAAAATCACGTTTTGCCATGTTTGATCGTCACCATGTTTTTAATTCCGGATTGCATTACTGCTACACAGAAATAAACAATGTAAAACGCCGAAAGGCAACCTTACGGCTGCCTTTGAGCTGGTTACCAGCTTTATCGCCAATAACACGTCATTAAAAAAACCGCTCGCCAGACCGGCATAGCCGGTCTGAAGGCAAAGCGCATTACTTGACTTCCTTGAAGTCGGCATCCACCACATCGTCATCTTTCTGACGTGGTTCAGCTTCACCTGCTGCAGCACCTGCACTACCAGCACCACCTGCTGCTGCAGCTTGTGCTTGTTGATCGGCGTACATCTTTTCGCCAAGCTTTTGTGCAGCCACTGACAATGCAGCTGTTTTTGCATCGATTTGGGCTTTGTCGTTACCTTTCAAAACTTCTTCCAGATCCTTGATCGCAGCTTCAATCGTATCTTTTTCACCAGCGTCCAACTTGTCGCAATATTCAGTCAATGCTTTGCGTGTGGAATGTACTAACGCATCGCCCTGATTACGTGTTTCTGCCAAGTCACGCAAACGCTTATCTTCTTCGGCATTCACTTCTGCATCACGCACCATCTTTTCGATCTCTTCTTCAGATAAACCCGAGTTCGCTTTGATCGTGATTTTATTTTCTTTACCACTTGCCTTGTCTTTCGCACCAACGTGCAAAATACCATTTGCATCGATGTCGAAAGTCACTTCAATTTGTGGTGTGCCACGCGGTGCAGGTGGAATACCTTCTAAATTGAATTCACCCAAACCTTTATTGCCGGCAGCCATTTCGCGCTCACCCTGGAATACTTTAATGGTGACAGCAGGTTGACTATCTTCCGCTGTAGAAAATACCTGGCTGAATTTAGTCGGGATCGTTGTGTTTTTCTTGATCATCTTGGTCATCACACCACCCATTGTCTCAATACCCAAAGACAACGGTGTCACGTCCAACAACAACAGATCCTTACGGTCACCAGCCAAGACAGAGCCTTGAATTGCCGCACCAACAGCAACTGCTTCATCAGGGTTCACGTCTTTACGTGGATCCTTGCCGAAGAACTCTTTCACTTTCTCTTGTACTTTAGGCATACGTGTCATACCGCCTACCAAGATGATGTCATCAATGTCGGAGACTTTGATGCCTGCATCTTTGATCGCTATACGGCATGGCTCGATGGTTCTTGCGATTAACTCTTCAACCAGAGATTCCAGTTTTGCACGTGTAATTTTCAGATTCAAATGCACAGGAGCACCATTGGCCATTGCAATGTATGGCTCGTTGATTTCTGTTTGTTGGGAAGAAGACAATTCGATCTTCGCACGCTCGGCAGACGCTTTGATACGTTGCAACGCGATCGCGTCTTTGGACAAGTCCAGACCATTGATCTTTTTAAATTCATCCAGAATATAGTCGATGATACGTTGGTCAAAGTCTTCACCGCCCAGGAATGTATCGCCGTTTGTCGACAACACTTCAAACTGTTTCTCACCATCTACATCGGCAATTTCAATGATGGATACGTCAAATGTTCCGCCACCCAAATCATATACAGCAATCTTGCGATCGCCTTTAGTCGCTTTGTCCAAGCCAAATGCCAATGCTGCAGCAGTTGGTTCGTTAATGATACGTTTGACTTCCAGACCAGCAATGCGGCCAGCGTCTTTGGTTGCCTGACGTTGTGCATCATTGAAATAGGCTGGCACGGTAATGACAGCTTCTGTTACTTCCTCACCCAGATAATCTTCCGCAGTCTTTTTCATCTTGCGTAGAATTTCTGCAGAAATTTGTGGTGGCGCCAGTTTCTGGTCACGTACACTAATCCATGCATCACCGTTGTCCGCTTTGACAATCGCGTAAGGCATGAGATTGATATCTTTTTGCACTTCTTTTTCGTCGAATTTACGACCGATCAAACGCTTGGAAGCATAAATCGTGTTTTTAGGATTAGTCACAGCCTGACGTTTTGCAGGTGCGCCAACCAATACTTCGCCATCTTCCTGATACGCGATAATAGAAGGCGTCGTACGGGCGCCTTCCGCATTCTCGATCACTTTAGGTTGACCGCCTTCAATGACAGACACGCATGAGTTCGTTGTGCCCAAGTCAATACCGATAATCTTTGCCATAATTTTTTTC
>JAATFN010000137.1 GCA_015655165.1 Betaproteobacteria bacterium
ACATTCAATGCTGCTGCTGCGAACTGCTCGACCAGTAACATGGTCACCCCACGTTCTTTCAGGCGGGCAATAATTCTAAACACCTCTTCAACCAGAATCGGTGCCAACCCCATCGAAGGTTCATCCAGCAACACCACTTCGGGATTTAACATGACCGCTCGTGCCATCGCCAGCATTTGTTGCTCCCCCCCGGACAACGTGCCGGCCAATTGCGTCTGACGTTCTTTCAAACGAGGGAACAATTCCAGTGCACTCTCGAAATCATGCAGGATATCGCCCTTGGGACGTGCATGCGTATAACGCGAGAAGGCCCCCAACAATAAATTGTCCTTGACACTCATCGTTGCAAATACACGCCTCCCTTCGGGTGAATGCGCAAGACCGGCACGTGCCATATGATACGATGCCAACCCGGTCATATCACGATTACCCAACATGACAGTACCGCTTTGCGGTTTGATCATCCCGGAAATGGCGCGCATCGTTGTCGTCTTACCGGCACCATTTGAACCAATTAATGTCACTACCTTACCTTTGGGCACCTCGAACGAAATACCGTGTAGTACTTCGACTTTGCCATAGGCCGCATAGAGATTAGAAATAGCTAACATATCTACTCCTTCGTGATAGTTGGCGGCACACCATTTGGCATATCGGCATGTTCTTCTCCAGCACCACCACCAAGATATGCCTCGATCACTTTAGGATCGGCCTGGACTACTGCAGGTTTACCTTCGGAAATTTTCTGACCAAAATCAAGTACTGTTACCACATCGGAAATCGACATCACCACATCCATATGATGTTCAATCAAAATGATTGTGACACCGCTTGAACGAATTTTATGAATAATGGCGACCAGCTCCTTGATATCGGGTGCCGTCAAACCGGCAGCAGGTTCATCAAGCAATAACAGTTTTGGATTTAATGCCAGCGCACGACCAATTTCGAGCAAACGCTGTTTACCATAAGGCAAATTACGTGCTTCTTCATTGATCAGGTCATCCAAACCCACAAACTTCAGAATGGCAACAGCACGTGAACGTGCATCGCGTTCTTCACGTTTGTACCGTGGTGTGCCTATCATGACATCAAACACATTGCTCTTGAACGTATGATGCAAACCAACCAGAATATTTTCCATTGTTGTCATCTCACCGAACAACTGGACATTCTGGAAAGTGCGTGCCACACCACCAATGGCAATTTGAGAAGGTGTCAGGCCCGAAATGATTTTACCGTTGAATTCGACCACACCATCCGTCGGTTTATAAATACCCGTCAATACATTCATCATCGTGCTCTTGCCTGAGCCGTTAGGACCAATCAAACCATGCACAGAACCACTGTCGACATTCAAATCCACCTGGTTTAATGCCTTCAAGCCACCAAACTGCATCAGTACTTTTTTAGCTGCCAGCAATGGGCCTTTGACAGGGGCATTCGGTGTATTGGCAATCCAGATGGCACTTTGATTCTGGTCAATATACGAATCGATCTGTGTTTTGGTGTTGGACGACCGGCCAAAGGCATTGCGCAGATAACCGACAATCCCGTCTTGCAGGTAATACACGACAAACAAGGTCATCAAACCGAACACCGTCAAACGCCAGTCGGTAATATTGTCCAGCTGATAGGAAAACACTGCCATGGCAATGGGTGCCAACACCGGCACGCTTAATTGCCGCACTGTTTTTTCTTTTTTGAATAACAGTACACCACCGGCCACCACACCAAAGATTGCCGCAACAGTCGCAATGCCCCGGAACAACTCGATGTCGGACAACAAACTCGGCAACATCACGACAATCATCGCACCGATCAATGCACCGCTACGCGTTTTACGTCCCCCCATGATGACCGCGAGCAAAAACAGAATCGTCAATTCGAAGTTATACGTGTTGGGAGAAATATATTCTTCCGAATACGCATACAACGCCCCCGACAATCCGGCTAATGCCGCACTGATGACAAAAGCGTAGACTTTATAACGATAGACCGACACACCCATACAGTCGGATGCTATCGGGCTGTCGCGCAACGCCTGAAACGCCCGTCCCAGATGGGATTTTAAAATCCGGTGTACGACAAACAAGGACAGCACCATAAATGCGGCAACCACATAGTAATACTGTGCTTTGGTCAAACCGTCCACACCATTGAAAGAGGGTTTGGACAATTTGATGCCCATCGGACCTTCTGTCAGAAACGTCATCTCGTTAATCAGAATCTGGATGATGGTACCAAACGCCAGTGTCACCATCGCCAGATAAGGGCCTGTTACACGTAACGCCGGTAACGCCAGAATCGCACCAAAGATGGCTGTGACAACAATACTTCCAGAAACAGCGACAATAAACGGGACATTGAAATGGAAAAACAAGACACCTGCAGCGTAGGAGCCGATCCCGAACAATCCTGCATGCCCCAACGACACCTGGCCTGTGTAGCCCACCACGATATCAAGACCAAACAAAAGAATGGCATAGATCAAAATGGTTTCGACTAGGTGAATATAGTAAGGGTTAGGAACGATAATCGGAAACAGTACAAGTGCGGCAATGCCGGCAATGGCTAAAAATAGTGATTTTATATTCATTGTCAGACCTTCTTGATCGCAGCTTTACCTAACAAACCGGCAGGTTTGATCGCCAGCACCAATAACAGCAACAACAAGCCTGGCACTTCCTTGTAACCTGTGGAGATATAAAATCCTGTCAGTGTTTCGCACACGCCCAATAACAGGCCACCGACAATTGCACCCACACCGGATGTCAGACCACCGATAATGGCCACAGCAAATGCTTTCAAACCAAGTACTGCACCCATTGTGGCACCGGTCAATGTCAGTGGGGCAATCAACATACCTGCAAATGCGGCTGTTGCTGACGACAATGCATAGGAAAACGTAATCACACGGCTTGTATTAATACCCATCAAGCCTGCTGCATCACGATCGTTCGATGTGGCAACAACTGCTTTACCATAAATGGATTTGCGGTTGAATATTTCGACAGCTGCCATGATTGCCAATGCACCCAGGACCACGATAATTTGCATGAT
>JAATFN010000096.1 GCA_015655165.1 Betaproteobacteria bacterium
CCTTTTGTGAAATGCAATGATTGTTCTTGGTATTGAATCTTCCTGTGACGAAACCGGCCTGGCGCTGTACGATACACAAAAAGGCCTGTTGGCACACGCATTGCACTCGCAAATAGCCATGCATCAGCAATATGGTGGTGTTGTCCCGGAACTTGCCTCGCGCGACCATATCCGCCGTGCCATTCCTTTGCTAAAACAAACATTGCAACAAAGCGGCATTGCACGCGACACAATTGATGCTATTGCCTACACACAAGGCCCTGGTCTTGCCGGTGCATTGTTGGTTGGCGCTTCAGTCGCATGTGCACTGGGTGTGGCATGGGATAAACCTGTTTTAGGTGTACACCATCTGGAAGGCCATCTTTTATCCCCATTACTGGCCACCAATGCGCCTGAATTTCCATTTATTGCCTTATTGGTCTCCGGTGGACATACACAGTTAATGCGTGTGGACGGTATTGGCCGTTATACCCTGTTAGGTGAAACACTCGATGACGCCGCAGGCGAAGCATTCGACAAGTCAGCAAAGCTTCTGGGGCTTAGTTATCCTGGAGGTCCTGCTATTTCTGCATTAGCTGAATCCGGACAGCCTGACATCTATCAGTTGCCGCGTCCGATGTTGCATGCAAAAAATTTCGATTTCAGCTTCTCCGGATTAAAAACCGCAGTATTAACTGTTGTTAAAAACCATCCTGGTGACTTAAGCGACCAAGACAAAGCCAATATCGCCCGAGCGTTTGTTGAGGCATTAGTGGATGTCTTGGTGGCCAAATGTATGAATGCATTAAAGCATACCGGATTAACACGCTTGGTGATTGCCGGTGGTGTCGGTGCGAATAAACAATTGCGCATGGCATTGAATGCTGCTGCTGCAAAAAAACGCTATGACGTGTTTTATCCTGAATTGGAATTTTGTACCGACAATGGTGCGATGATTGCATTTGCCGGTGCAATGCGCCTACAACAAACACCGGATGCCGCCAAACGCGACTACGCATTTAGCGTACGCCCGCGTTGGCCATTGGATGAATTACAACCTTAAGTATTACTGCCAGTTTTTTTAGAACCGATACGACCCTCTTTACCTGCCACAAGATTAGCGATATTGGCTTGATGACGATATAACAGCAAGATGCTCATTGCGATAATGGCATACAACGTCGGCGTGATACCGAATAAAAACAGGTAGTATAACGGTGCAAAAATACTTGCCACCAAGGCTGCCAACGATGAATAACGAAATGCATAGGCCACAATCAGCCAGGTCGCCAGTGTTGCCAAGCCCAACCAGACATTTATCGCGAGCAATATACCCAATGCGGTTGCAACACCTTTACCACCGGTAAACCGGAAAAAAACCGGCCACAAATGCCCCAAAAATACGGCAATCACAACCAAAGCCAGACCCGTCGTATCAAGACCGAAGTACTGTGTCCCAATATGCAACGCGAACCAGACCGCAAACCAGCCTTTAAAACCATCCCCCAACAGTGTCAGTATCGCGGCTTTTTTACTTCCACTACGCAATACATTGGTCGCACCAGGATTCTTCGAACCATAAGTACGGGGGTCATCAAGACCGAATAGTCTGGATACAACTACCGCAAAAGATATGGAACCGATCAAATAGGCGCCCACAACAAATAAAACAGTATTCATGCATTCCTCTTTTCTGTTAGTCGCATGTCAGACAACAACTGCGCACATTGTTTTTTAGCCAGCCATATCCAGTGCGCAATGCACTATCTTTGTTGGCAATATCGCGATGATGTTCCTCGGATCAATACTAACCAGAAATCCGCGTCGTCCACCATTGATATAAATTCTGGGTAATTCAAGAATACTGCCTTCGACATATACCGGCATGGCCTTACGCGTACCAAACGGTGATGTACCACCGACTAAAAATCCGGAATGGCGATTAGCCACTTCCGGCTTGCACGGCTCCACAGATTTACAACCGATCTGGCGTGCCAGATTTTTGGTCGACACTTTACAGTCACCATGCATCAAAACAATTAATGGTTTGTCATGCTCGTCTTGCATGACGAGTGTTTTAATCACGCCATGTTCATCTACACCCATTTCACGGGCAGATACTGTTGTGCCGCCATGCTCTTCATAAGGATAGGTATGTTCTTCGAACGCAACGCCGTGTTTGCGTAAAAACTGGGTAGCCGGCGTTTCGGAAATATGTTCTTTTTTTGCCATGGTTCGCATTATGCAATAAGTCGTTATGTTTGCGTACTATGATCCGCGCGGATGATGTTCTGCGTGCAATTTTTTTAAGCGCTCACGAGCCACATGGGTATAAATTTGTGTCGTTGAAATATCCGCATGTCCCAACAGCAACTGGACAACACGCAAATCAGCGCCATGATTGAGCAAATGGGTGGCAAATGCATGACGCAATGTATGCGGCGACAATGGTGAATGAATACCGGCATGTTGTGCATGTTTCTTAATCAATGTCCAGAACATCTGGCGTGTCATCGCACCGCCTCTGGCTGTCACAAACAACGCATCATCGATCTGCCCATTCAGAATCTGCCCACGTGCATCAGACAGATAACGTTCGATCCAGCTGCGTGCTTCCTCGCCAAATGGCACCAAGCGCGTTTTATTACATTTACCGGTAATACGTAACACGCCTTCTTGCATGCCGACTTCGATTGACGTTAACAAGACCAGTTCAGACACGCGCAGGCCGCTGGCATACATGAGTTCCAACATCGTCCGGTCACGTAAACCCAATGGCGTTGTTACATCGGGCGCACCAAGCAATGCTTCGACCTGGGACTCGGACAATGTTTTAGGGAAGCGCTGCGTCTGCTTGGCTGACTTCAGTTTCAAACAAGGATCGGCACTGACTTTATTCTGGCGCAATGCCATCTGGTAGAAACGCTTTAATACCGCTAAACGGCGGTTAGACGAGCTGGCTTTTGTCTCGACATGCCTGGCTGCAAAATAGCTGTGTACATCATCGGTTTGTACCGCATATAAGTGCCTGTCGCTGTTCTTTTGCAGCCAATAGGCAAACAACACCATATCGCGCCGATAAGCTTCAAGAGAATTCTTCGACAGACCATCTTCTAACCACAATGTATCGCAGAATTCGTCAATCGCTACCGCATCAGGGCCTGTAACCACAATTTTGGGCACACGCGGTGTTTTAACAGTCATTGCATATATCCTGTGACACCTTCATGGGCCAGCAACCAGCGTTTGACACCAGAATAGAAATCGTTGCCTGTATCGTGATGGGCAAACCCGCCCAGACTACCTGAAGCTGTGACGCGATGGCAGGGAATAATCAAGGGATACCAATTAGCCCCACACGCCTGACCGACTGCACGCGGGGCTGAACTGATATGTTTTGCTACACTGCCATACGTCATCGTGTCTCCACGTTGAATCGAAGAAATGACACGCCAGACATTATTCTGGAAGATGGTCCCTACTGGTAACAGGGGTAGATCAAATTTGAAATCCGGGTCAAGTAGATAACGGCTGATTTGATCGACAGCCTGCTCGGCAACATCGTTCTCGGGTATTTTTTCTGCATAAGTGGCAGGCAAATACACCACCTCGATGATGGCATCATCGCGTGTACGCACACCAATACCACCAAACGGTGCATGGATAATCGCAGAAAACAAGTCGGTTTGTGGTGCCAGTTTCATAGTCCAGAACTCCTGATAATGAATACGCTATTGTAAACACAAGACAGGATTCGGGATGTAAAAGACGTAAAAGCATGCGTGCAAATAAAATGGCGCATCATATAGATGCGCCTAAATCATGTGCTCCGTCTGTTTTACAGCTTCTATTGACACATGCTTTCGCGAACTGCTGTCCCCCCCTGTTTTTTATAGTGATTGTGAAGATCACATTTCGCTTCAAAGTGTTACGTAATGTAACATACATACATTTAAAAACAAGCTTATTTCCACATTTTTATTAGGGATTTAGTAAAAAAATCCATCTTATTGGTATGGAATTAAAAATTTCCCGCAAATATGCCAAGAAAGGCTAAACTTGAACCGTTTCATTCGTGCTATAAAATTGCGCGAGTAACATACCAATAATTAAATTACTCTGCAAAACTGTCAACTTCATGCATCTTGGCGCACTTTTATTACCTGATTTCTCATTAATTCTTCTGGGCGTCATACTATATCGCGTGACGAACTGGGGAAGTGCCTTCTGGTTAGGTATGGAGCGTATGGTGTATTACGTACTGTTTCCATCACTCTTGTTCCAGTCAACTGCACGTCTGGATCTACATTTGGACGCGACCGGAAAATTTATCGAGATTGCCGTCGCAGCACTGTTAATCGGTATTGCTTTTACCTGGCTGGGGAAATGGTTTATCAAAGCCAGCCCGATGACCTATGAATCAGGCATGCAAACTGCCTTTCGCTTCAATTCTTATATTGCCCTGGCATTGGCCTCACGCCTGTCCGGAGAAGAAGGTCTGGGTTTAATGGCCTTATTGATCGGCTTTAATGTGCCGTTATGCAATATGGCCGCTGTCCATGCTTTGGCCCATAAAAAAGGCAATCTGTTCAAAGAGCTCATCAAAAACCCGATGTTGGTGTCCACATTATGCGGCCTGCTATTTAGCGTATTGGGCATCCATTTACCCGAAGTGATCCATGCCACCTTAACGCGTTTAGGCAATGCATCACTTGCATTAGGCCTAATTATGGTCGGTGCCGGATTACGGGTGTCAGGTATTACACAAAACAAATGGATGGTGACCTATCTGACGACCATCAAGCTCGTATTGATTCCGGCCATGGCCTTGATGTTGGGTACTTGGGTTGGGCTACCGACACTGCAACTGCAAATTGTCGTGCTGTTCTGTGCATTGCCAACTGCATCGAGCGCCTATATTCTCGCCACGCAAATGGGTGGCAATGGCCCCATCACAGCCTTTTTGATTTCACTGGGCACTGTCCTGTCGGTTTTTACAATACCTGTGTGGTTATCGCTTGCCGGCGTGTGATAGCCCATGTTGCGCCAGTGCCCACACAACATGCTCTTTAACGAGTTCGGATGGGTGGTCGATATGCCGCAACAATGCGGTGGTGATTTGTTCATCGCCATAACAGCGCGCAGCAGCATTGCCCAACCCGACTGCCACATTTCGTAACCAGCGTAGATGTCCGATACGTCGAATCGGGCTACCTTCTGTTTTTTTAAGAAATGTCGCTTCATCCCACGCAAATAACTGCACTAACGACTGCTTATCCAAACCATGCCTGACATCGAAATCTGGCAATGTACCGACATGGGCAAACTTGTTCCATGGGCAATAGAGCTGACAATCATCACAACCATAAATACGGTTTCCGATCAAGGGACGCAAGTTTTCCGGGATCGGGCCTTTCAGTTCAATGGTCAGATAAGAGATACACCGTCTGGCATCGACTTCATAGGGGGCAACAATCGCTTGTGTCGGGCAAACATCGATACACGCTGTACATTGGCCACACTGTGCCTTGACAGGAGAGTCAACCGGTAACGGCAAATCGGTGAACAATTCACCCAGGAAGAACATGGAACCGCCATCTCGGTTTAATAACAAGGTATGTTTGCCACGCCAGCCCAGCCCGGCTTTTTCTGCCAAGGCCACTTCTTTGACCGGTGCCGAATCGGTAAAAACACGATAACCGAATTCACCAATTGCAGCTTGTATCTGTGTGGCCAGTTGCTGCAATCTGCTACGCAGCACTTTGTGATAATCGCGTCCTCTGGCATACATGGATACCACACCTGCCCGACTATCTTGACTACGTGCTGTTTCAATCGCACGCCAATCACCTTGTACGTGGGGCAGATATGGCATCCGTGCAGTAATAATTCTGATGGTGCCTGGCACTAATTCGGCGGGTCTGACACGTTTGGTACCATGACTTGCCATATAATCCATCTCGCCGTGATACCCTTTGTCCAGCCATGCTTGAAATGCCTCCTCACGATGAGACAAATCCACATCCGTGATACGTATATCGGCAAACCCGAGCGCACGCCCCCAGACTTTAATCTCTGCGGCTAATGCAACTAAATCCGTCATGTTGAACTCATATTCGATGCAAGTATTTCAATTTCATTTACCGGACGAAGCCCAGACTAACGCACTCGGGACAGCCTTGTCCAGCGTGCTAATACCAGGTTTGGTCCTGTATCTGCATGGTGACTTAGGCGCGGGTAAAACAGCATTAACACGCGCGCTATTACATGCTTCAGGATATACTGGTCGCGTTAAAAGCCCGACCTATACACTTGCCGAACCATATCAAGTGACCATTGACCAAAAACCGGTCACTATGACACACTTCGACCTATACCGGATGGCCAGCCCCGAGGAATTTCTCGATGCCGGGTTTCGCGAACACTTTAACGAAAAAAGTATCTGCATTGTCGAATGGCCGGAAAAAGGCGAACCTGTGTTGCCCAGTCCCGACATCAACATTACATTCACTGTTTCAAGAAGCGGTCGTGATGTAGAATTACGGGCGTTGTCTGACAAAGGTAATCAATGTCTCGCTCGACTGAATTTCGCTCCTCACCTATGAAATCGCAAAAACGTCGCACGGTCTTAAAAGCCGGTGGCACACTCCTCATCTCGGTATTCGCTCCGATGCCAGCATACGCCTCACAGATTCTCGCAGTACGCGTCTGGCCTGCGGATGAATATACACGGGTTACACTCGAAAACGACAGCAATCTTAAAGTCTCACATTTTCTCCTGAAAGACCCCGAACGGTTAGTCGTCGAAATTGAAGGTATCGATCTTAATTCGACCTTAAAGGATCTGGTTGCAAAAATTCAGCCGAATGATCCCTATATCCAGCAAGTACGTGTCGGTCAAAACCGCCAAAGTGTCGTACGCCTGGTCTTTGACTTGAAAAGCGAAGTCAAACCGCAAGTATTTACATTAGCCCCGATCGGTGAATATAAATACAGATTCGTCATTGATCTCTATCCTGCAGTGCCGATAGACCCTATTGCTGCACTCATTCAAAAAGGCGACTGGTTCAAGGAACTGCCGCAAGAAACGCCGCCACCTGCTATCGCCGAAGCACCACAACCTCAACCACAACCACAACCAGCACCTGTACCAGAGAAAGAACCGGAAGTACCTGCTATAGCAAAAAACCAGTCTGGCAACAAACTGAAATTGACGCGCATGGTCACTATTGCGCTTGATCCGGGGCATGGTGGTGAAGATCCTGGTGCGACCGGCAGTCGTGGCAACCATGAAAAGAATGTTGTCTTATCGATTGCAAGACGCCTTAAAGCCCGTATTGATGCGCAACCGAACATGCGTGCGATGCTAACACGTGACGCCGACTATTTTGTGCCACTTGGCATGCGCGTGCAAAAAGCACGTAAAGTTCAAGCCGATCTGTTTATTTCGATTCATGCTGATGCCTTCGTGCGCCCGACAGCACGTGGCTCCTCCGTATTTGCCTTATCCGAAAAAGGTGCCAGCTCGACAGCTGCACGCTGGTTAGCCGATAAAGAAAATGCAGCCGACTTGATTGGCGGTGTCAATATCAAAACCCATGATCGCCAGTTGGCCAGTGTATTACTCGACTTGTCGACCACAGCACAAATCAATGACAGCTTGCGCGTTGGTCGTGCTGTCTTAAATGAAATCGGCGGCATTAACCATTTGCATAAAGGTTCGGTCGAACAGGCCGGTTTTGCCGTGTTAAAAGCACCGGATATTCCAAGTATCCTGATTGAAACAGCATTCATTTCCAATCCGGAAGAAGAAGCCAGATTGACCGACAACAGTTATCAGGATCAAATGGCCGATGCAATCATGAGTGGCATCACCAGTTATTTTTCAAAGAACCCACCATTAGCTAAAAACCGGATGACCTGACCTTCATGCGGTCAGGTCCGCCATGGTATTCAACTATTTATGTATTGCTCCGGCGTTTTCATGCCTAGTAGGTCGTACTATCAACAGCAAGACCATTGCGATACAACAAGCAAGCCCGGCCAACAACATGGCCACATGAAAACCACTTTCCATAGCTTGTATATACAGCGTTGAAAACAGGGGTACGTTGGCAGGCAAAACATGGTGCGTAACTGCGTAGCGGGCAACATCCAACGCATCGGAAATACCCTGATGGCTGGCAGTATCCGTGAGTAGGCGGGTTGCCTGATGACTCATGAGTGTACCCAGAAGGGCGATACCGACAGTCATACCTGTTTGACGCAACGCATTCATGGTCGCTGATGCCATTCCCGAACGCTCAGCCGGCGCTGTACTCATCACCACCATACCGGTGGCCGGCACTGCCAGCCCTGCACCAAGGCCAAGTATGCCAAAGAGCGTCCCGACAATCCAATATGGCGTGTGTGCGGTAAAAATAACCATCGCCGACATGGAAAACGCCGTCAGACCATAACCTGCAATCATCAGCCACCGCACAGAAACAACCGCACTTAGACGTCCAAATAATAGTGACACGCAACCTGTGACGACAAACTGTGGCATCATGCGCCACCCGGTTTCGACCGGGGACCAGCCCTGGATTTGTTGTAAAAAAAGCGAAAAGAAAAACAAACTACTGTAATACGAAAAACCGAGCGCAAATGATGCAAAATTCGCGACCGCGAATGCACGTTGTCTAAACAAAAATAGCGGCAATACGGGTCGTTCAACCCGCATTTCCACTATAGCAAACGCAACAAAAGCAACCAGTGCAACCGCCAAAGCAATTAATGGTACCGTGCCGGAAAAACCATGTTCTCCCGCTTCAATCATCCCGTAAGTTAATGCACCCAAGCTTAAAACACTGAGAATCTGCCCAACCGGATCTAATGCTGCATGGTATGGATGCTTGCGTTCTGAAATGCCCCACATTCCCAATCCAATTGCCAAAAACCCAAGGGGAGATTGATCAGAAAAATACTCTGCCAACCTGCACCATGCAGTA
>JAATFN010000342.1 GCA_015655165.1 Betaproteobacteria bacterium
AGGCACACCATGACTTTGTCGCCATCGGCGATCATGTTGTAGTCGCCAATGGCTTGCCCGACCAAGCGACACAGACGTTTGTGCAGTTTATTGTTTTCAAAGGCGATTTTTTCAGCCTGTTTCAATGTCTTGGCAACAGTATTGTTTGTTGCCGGATGAACGTGTTCGATTGGGTTTTCCATGATGTGCCCTGAAGTGAGCTTAAAGTGTCTGTTTAAAGCGGAAGATTTCAACGCCAACCGAATCGCAGTTGTCATACGCATCGCATTTTTCCGACGAGATGCGTACCGCCTTGACTTTTGGATGATTTAGCAACATAGCAGCAACATCGTCGCACAATGTTTCCTGTAACTGGATATGGCCGCGTGCGATCCGGTTTGTCACGGTTTGAAGGATGAAATCGTAGTCGACCACTTCGTCCAACTGGTCTTCTTTGGGTGTTGATACGCCAAGTGGAATAAACACGTCCACATTGATCAGGACACGTTGCTTGGCTGCTTTCTCGTAATCATGGACACCAATGGACATCGTGGTGACATAGTTACGTAAAAACAGGCGGCGACAGTGTTGTAGTTCTGGATGGTACAAAGAAGACATAAAAATCAGCTTATTTAATGCTACGTTGTGATGCTTTGCGCTACTGTACACGTTGACGGACAAAATTTGTGCGAATGCGTCATGCGTTGTTGCAGATTCAAATACAATACGGCCTATGCAATTGCAACTTCCCGAACCGGCAGCCGAAGCCTTGGCAGCCTCCGACACATTACGGCAACATATTGCCAACGATATTCGTGTACATGACGGATGGATATCGTTTGCGCGTTATATGGAGCTTGTCCTGTATACCCCGCAATGGGGTTATTACAGTGGCGGCGCTGCAAAATTGGGCGCAGAGGGTGATTTTACAACCGCGCCGGAAATTACGCCGCTTTTTGGTGCTACTTTGGCACATTTTGCTGCGGATTTAATGGCGCAGACTGATTTTGCCATGCTGGAATTCGGGGCCGGGACAGGAAAACTGGCTTTTGATATTTTAACCGAATTGGCGGCTGCAGGCTGCCTTCCGAAGACCTATGCGATTCTGGAGTTATCAGGACAACTGCGTGCACAACAACAGGAAACCTTGCGCACATTCCCGCAAGTCGTCTGGTTAGACCGCTTGCCCCAAGCATTCACAGGCGTGATCATCGGTAACGAGGTATTGGACGCCATGCCGGTCAATCTGGTGGTGCGTACACATACCGGCTGGATGGAACGTGGGGTTGTTTTAAATGATGCCGGTCAGTTTATGTTTGGCGACCGGGCGTGTGAGCCTGCATTGGTAGCGCAAATTCCTTTGGCAGAGAATGTACCGGTCGGCTATATCACCGAAGTACATCCGGTGGCTGCAGGGTTTATGCAGTCTGTCGCACACATGATCAATCAGGGGTCAGGTGCTGCAGCGATATTTGTTGATTATGGCTTTCCGGCACACGAATACTATTTTGATGAGCGCAATACCGGCACGCTAATGTGTCATTATCGTCACCATGCGCATACCGACCCGTTTTATTTGCCGGGTTTGCAGGATATTACGGCACACGTTGATTTCACCGCAATGGCGATGGCTGCTGCCAATGCGGGGCTTGATGTATTGGGTTATACCAGTCAGGCCGGTTTTTTGTTGGGGGCGGGTATTGGCAAATTATTGTTGCGTACGTCGCCTGACGATGCCAAAACGTATTTGCCGCAGTCACGTGCAGTACAAAAATTGACTTCTCCGGCAGAGATGGGGGAGTTGTTCAAGGTGCTATCAGTCGGTAAAGCGGTGGCGTGGCCCGAGCACCAGTTGCCGTATGACCGTACACATCGTTTGTGATGAAGGGATAGGGAATGATTCGTTGGGTCATCGTGATTTTTTTGGCGCTCATCGTGCTGGGGGCAGCATTACCCTGGCTGGAAAAGCTCGGTTTGGGACGTCTTCCCGGGGATGTTCGTTTTAAATTGTTCGGCAGACTATTTATGCTGCCATTTGCCTCGACAATTTTATTGTCGGCGGTTGCCTTGTTACTGGGCAAGGTGCTGTAAATTCTTCTAATGTCCTATTTAACAGAATCATCTATCAGACCGGATAGCACGATCCGGTTTTTTTACACATTGTGATGTGACCGCTAAAAGTAATGCGGTTTATACTGTCCTTGTTGCCAATGCCAAACATTGGCCCGCGTGTTATGTATCTTTTTAATAGGTCACAGCCATGCAAGATAATCACGACTCCGCAAAACAGCAAGAGGAGCCGCAGACACAATCCCAGCCTGAAGCAGTATCACCAGCACCCGTAGATTCAAATGCGGCGCCGTGGACGCAAGTCTGGAATTTATTGCAAGCCCGTTTTAAGGCGATATCCAATGCTGCAGGGCGTCGCGTCATGCAGCGTACGTTGAAGATCGGTATATCTGCACGTATTTTCCACCCCGAAGCAGGTTCCAAAGGTTTAAGCAGTAAAACACTGCAGTATCTGGAAGAGTCGATTGCACAGTGGGTAATGTCGCGTGATGTGATGGTTTTCATGATTCCCACGGTCAACACCAACGGCCATGTTCACCCCAGTAATATCCGTTTGCGTGATTATGCCAAACATCTTGATGGGCTGGTATTGCAAGGCGGCGCAGATATTTCTCCCCAGAGTTATGCAACAGCAGTAACCGTCCCGGAATGGGGGGGGACCCCGGGCGCGGTTTGGACGAACCGGAGGTTGTGGATGAATTTATCGAGGGCGGGAAAACCGGAATGGGGTTTTGTCGGTGGTGCCAGGTTAAT
>JAATFN010000234.1 GCA_015655165.1 Betaproteobacteria bacterium
ATACACGTCAGGCATATGGAAAATTTGCGATACTCGATGCAAAGTTTCATGCATTAATCGCTAAAGAAAGCGGTAATCCATTAATTGAAGAAGCACTCAACCGTGCCTATGCGCATACCCACCTCTTTCGCTTAACCTCATACTCTGGCGTGACAAAAGAAGGCGTCATCGAACATGCACACATCGTCAAAGCAATTGTTGCTGCCGATATCAAAGCTGCGCGCGATGCGATGGAAAACCATATTATTCGCTCGCGTGAACGATGGAAACCCTACTTCGACGACCAAGCGTAAGCCCATACAAGATACCAGCCCGATATTGTCGGGCTTTTTTTATACTTAATCTGATCTACATCATTACGTCGCCCCCCATAAACACCGATACTTTCGGCATCAAAAAACGGAAATACGAAGATTTCTTGATCTTTAAACGATAGCGGCAACAATGAAATACAGTATAAGTACTTGTTTAAATATACAGAATATCCTAATATTTCAGTAATTACTGAAATTTGAGAATTTATGGACATTCCTTTAAGCCCGTTAATGCAACGTTTCATCTCCCACTTTGGAGAGATGGGTAGCCGCTGGGGCATCAATCGCACTGTCGGGCAAATTTATGCCCTTCTTTACATCTTCGGCCGCGCGTTAAATGCAGAAGAAATTGCCGAGTATCTGCACGTCTCCCGCTCGAACGTCAGCATGGGATTAAAAGAGTTGCAGTCATGGCGACTAGTCAAACTACAGCATCATGCCGGTGACCGGCGCGAGTATTTTGAGCCGCCCAAAGATATCTGGGACATTTTCAAAGTATTACTGGAAGAACGTCGCAGACGCGAAATCGAGCCGACATTATCCATGCTGCGTGATGAGCTGCTGGAAAAACCGGTTTCCGATGAAGATAAACGTGCCCAGAAAAAAATGCGCGAAATGTATAACCTGATCGAGCTATCTAGCTCCTGGTTTGATGACGTGCAAAAACTGGAGCCAGAAACGCTGGTCTCGCTCATGAAGATGGGGGCCAAAGTGCAAAAATTATTGCGTGTCACGAGCAAGTTAGGCTTAAGCAGCAGCAAAGATAAAAAACAGGAAGTCGAGAAGCTAACAGACGAATAAAAGGATCTGTGATGCGTATTAGGTTTCCCCCCAAACGAATGTCACATCCGACAAAGATGCCATTTAGATCGCTATTGTCGTTGTACAGAATCGAATAACCGCAATTACCTAAAAAGGCAAAGCGTGATGTATCAAGATAAAAAAAATAGACTGTGTCCAGGCGAGTGGGTCTTGCACAGTCTGCATCTTTCGTTTCCCACGATCTTTATGAAGGAGTGTGCATCCATGTCTTTATCCAGTCAGTATTTAACACGTCACCAGTTGGCTAGAAAAGGGAGTTAATCATGGATCTCGACATTGTCGGTATCTCTCGACTGCAATTTGCAACAACAGCGTTATATCACTTCCTGTTCGTCCCGTTAACACTGGGCCTCTCCATTCTTCTGGCAATTATGGAGACGGTATTTGTCATGACCCGGCGTCCCATCTGGCGCCAGATGACAAAATTCTGGGGCATCCTGTTCGGCATTAACTTTGCCATGGGTGTTGCCACAGGTATCGTTATGGAATTCCAGTTCGGCATGAACTGGAGCTATTACAGCCACTATATGGGCGACATCTTTGGCGCACCATTAGCCATTGAAGCGCTGATGGCATTCTTTCTGGAAGCAACACTGGTTGGTTTGTTCTTCTTTGGATGGGATCGTCTGACCCAGGTCAAACACATGATGGTGACCTGGGCCATGGCCATTGGCACCAACTTGTCGGCACTCTGGATTCTGGTTGCCAACGGCTGGATGCAAAACCCGATTGGCGGCAAATTCAATCCGCTGACTATGCGCATGGAAATGGCTGACTTTGGTGCGGTACTGACCAACCCGGTCGCACAAGCCAAATTCGTGCATACCGTCTCGGCCGGATACACCATTGCATCTGTATTTATTCTGGGTATTTCTGCATGGTATTTGCTAAAAGGCCGTCATATCGACATCGCAAAACGTTCGATGGCTGTCGCTAGCGCATTCGGTCTGGCTGCATCCTTGTCTGTTGTTGTGTTGGGCGACGAAAGCGGTTACCTCTCCTCCGAACACCAACACATGAAGTTGGCCGCGATTGAAGCCATGTGGAAAACAGAACCTGCACCAGCTTCGTTTACCGCATTCGGTTTTCCTGATCAGGAAACACGTGAAACCCATTTTGCCGTGCATATCCCATGGATCATGGGCTTGATTGGTACACGTTCGTTAACAACAGAAATCCCCGGTATCTACAATCTGGTCGAACGTGCGAAAGAGCGTATTCAATCCGGAATGATTGCCTATGATGCAGTGGAACAGATCCGTGCACAAGGCACACTGGATGTCGCACCGGAATTGAAGGCACAATTCGAGAACAACAGCGACAACCTGGGTTATGCATTACTGTTAAAACGCTATCTTGACGATCCACGTCAGGCAACAGCACAGCAAATCGATCAAGCTGCTTGGGACACTGTGCCACAAGTAGCACCATTGTTCTGGACATTCCGGATTATGGTGGCCATCGGTTTCTTCCTGATCGTGTTGATGGCAACATTCTTCTGGATCTCCGCTAAACACCGCCTTGAACAAGCACCGCGCTGGCTTTTGCGTGTCGCAGTTATCGCGATTCCTTTGCCATGGATTGCAGCCGAATGTGGCTGGTTGGTAGCAGAGTTCGGACGTCAGCCTTTGGCGATTGAAGGCGTCTTGCCAGTTGCCGTTGCTGTGTCCAATCTCAGTGCCACGACTGTTCTGGGAACACTGTTGGGCTTTATTGTGATTTATACCGTCTTACTGGTTGTCGAATTCAAGTTGTTGGGAAAAGCCATCCGTAAAGGTCCGCAACCCGATTATCAGGATTCAAAAGCAATCGGACAATCTGCGACACGCGCTTTGCCTGTCACTAAGCCAGTCACAGAATCTTAAGGAGAAAACACATGATTCTTCATGAACTCATCAGCTACGACGTATTGCGCGTCATTTGGTGGCTGCTGCTAGGCATCGTCTTGGTTGGATTTGCTGTCACTGACGGCTTTGACCTGGGTACCGGCATTTTATTGCCGTTTGTCGCTAAAACAGATATCGAACGCCGTGTTGTCATCAATACAGTGGGACCTATTTGGGAAGGTAATCAAGTCTGG
>JAATFN010000371.1 GCA_015655165.1 Betaproteobacteria bacterium
ATCGCACGCATCGAGTTGGCTGATGGCGACATGTTCATCCGGTTTGTGCGCTACATCAATAGTACCTGGTCCACATACAACCACAGGTGTATTCAAATGTGCCTGAAACAATCCACCTTCGGTGCCGAAGGCGACTTTGAGTTTTTTGGTGTCAGGTGGCAGAAGGTTTTCTAAAAAACGTACAGCATCCGATGTTGGATGAGTCGATAATCCGGGATAGGCATTAACCTTGTTGATGTCTGGCAAGGACACGGCATGTTCGCCGAACACATCACGTGCAATGCGTTGTGCGTTGTCGATGACGCAAGCCAGAATTGTATCGGCATTTTCGCCGGCAACAGTACGAATTTCAAAGTCCAGCGTGCAGTTGTTCGGGACAATATTGAGTGCCTTGCCACCATTGATTTTACCGACATGAATGGTCGAGTAGGGCACATCGTAATCACTGTCTTGCAAGCCTTCTTTGGCAATGTATGCTTGTGTTTTGCGCATGCCGCCAATGAAGTCGGCTGCCACATGAATCGCATTTTGAAATTGCGGAGCTAATGCCGAATGGCCTTCTTGACCACAACATACTGCGTGATACGCCGCTTTACCTTTATGGCCTGTGGCGATGTGCATCATCGTGGGTTCCCCGACAATACATAACTGCGGGGTTAATTTTGATTGTTCCAATACCGACAACAGACGGCGTACACCGACACAACCGATTTCTTCATCAAACGACAAAGCCAGTTGCAAGGGGCGCGCGAGTGTTTGTGTTGACGCCGTGATCATGGCATTGATTGCGCAAGCGACAAAGCCTTTCATGTCGGCCGTACCACGTCCGTAAAGTTGTCCATTTTTTTCTGTGACGGCAAAGGGTTCTACCGTCCATGCTTGTCCCTCGACAGGTACGACATCGGTGTGTCCTGACAACACAATACCTGGTACATTGTCGGGACCGGTGCTGGCAAAAAGATTGGCACGTGTACCCGATTCGTCTTTGACAATAGTCGCATCAATACCTGCTTCCTTAAGCAGTGCTTGTACGTAGACAATCAGATCAATATTGGGTGTTAGTGACACCGACGGGAATGCCACAAGGTGTTTTAATATATCGATGCTACGTGTTTGCATGGTCTGCTATCTTAAAAAAATAATGGTATCAGGACGGTGTGGTCTGTATGTCTGCATGTTTGTCTTTGACGTCGTGCAACACTTTGCGTGGATCAAAAAAGCGTGGTGCACTCATACCGGGGATATATTGATCGGAAATATAGGCACGACAACGCTGCATGAATGCATTGACCAGCCGCGAATTGTTGACGGCCTTGTATGTTGCCATCCCCAATTGCATGGGCCGGTGTTTGCCGGCCAAACGGATACGCACAAGGCGTCTGCCGTCCAATGAGTAATTGGATTTCGGGCGCACGTTAAAAAGTGCATAGCCCATATGGTTGGCAACCATTGCACGTACGACTTCGGAATTGGCCGAGCGTGCGGTAATGTTGGGTTGTAATCCAACGCTTAAGAACAAAGACATGAAGTAGGCATTACTCAGTGGCATATCCAGCAATATCATCGGATATTCTGCCAGTTCTTCCAATGTTACTGCGGTGCGTTCGGCTAATGGATGCAGCTCGCCGACAATGACGTGTGGCGGCAATTGTGCCAGAGGTTCAAACACGATATCGTCGTTGACGTACAAGTCATAGGTTAATGCGATATCGATTTCCATATTCCGTAGTTTTTCCATCAAGGATTCCTGATCTCCCTCTGCCTGGGTAATACGTACTGCAGGAAATGCCTGAGAAAACCCGTAGACCACCTCCGGAGAAATCATCGGTGCCAATGCCTGAAAGCATCCTACGCGCAATGGTCCACGAATCGAGTTGGCTGATTCCGAAGCAATCGCATATAAGCTGCTCATTTGTTCCAGAATGTGTTTGCACTCGACCATCACTTGCATACCGATCGGCGTTAATGTCAGTCCTTTAGCATGGTGTCGGATAAAGAGCTGGACTTGCAATTCGGACTCGATATGCGAGACTGCCGCTGAAATGGACGGGGAGGAGACATGGATACGGTCGGAGGCAGTAATAATGCTACTGCATTCGGCAGTCGCCACGAAATACTCCATTTGGCGCAAAGAGATTCTGTTTAACATGGTACGTTTTGCTTTCAAAAAATCAAACCAGAGAGGGGTTTGTCTTCAAT
>JAATFN010000161.1 GCA_015655165.1 Betaproteobacteria bacterium
CCGTATTGCGGAAAGCGATTTACCGACCGTCGACGTCAAGATCGAGATGTTGCGCTTATGCATTACACGCTTGACCGAGGCCGGTTATGTGTATATCGGGATGGATCATTTTGCCAAACCGGACGATGATCTGGCCGTGGCACAAAAGCAGGGGAGATTGCATCGCAATTTTCAGGGCTATTCAACGTATGCCGATGCGGACCTGATTGCTTGCGGTGTATCTGCAATCAGTAATGTGGGCGCGACTTACAGTCAGAATGATAAAACCCTCGAGGGGTATTATAGCGGTATCGACAAACACAAATTGCCCATTGCAAGAGGCATCGAATTGAATGCGGATGATTTGTTGCGGCGTTTCATTGTCCAAAAGTTGATGTGCGATTTTGAATTGTCTGTTTCTGCACTGGAAATGGCACATCCGATTATCTTTGCAGATTATTTTGCGCAAGAAATAGTGCAATTGCTTGCTTTGGAAAATGACGGCTTGCTTGTGCTTGATGCTGAAAAAATCGTCGTCACCGGTAAAGGGCGGCTGTTAATTCGCAATATCTGCATGGTCTTTGACCGTTATCTTAATAACGGCATACGGCAACAGCGTTATTCCAAAACCATTTAGCGATCAAAGCTGTTGTCTGTCATGCGTGTTGCCGTTTTTACCGTACGTTCCACACGGTTGCGACCATTGATTTTTGCCTGATACAATGCAAAATCAGCATGGATAATCCAGTTGTGGGGCTGGGTTTCCTGGGCGCCAGGTATGTGCGTATAAACACCGATACTGACTGTCACGATGTCATAAGGATTTTGGCTATGGGGGATGCGTTGTTGTTCAACGTTGTGGCGGAGTATCTCTGCAACTTTAAACGCCCCGTTTTCATCCGTATTCGGTAATAAAACGGCAAATTCCTCGCCACCATAGCGTGCGCACAAATCACCGGTACGATTTGTCTGGATAAGGGCCGCAATATGTTGCAGACACTTGTCACCGGCAACGTGCCCATAGGTATCGTTGTATTTTTTGAAAAAATCGACATCGATCATCAGTAAAGACAACGGCACCTGTACGCGTTTGGCGCGGAGAAATTCGCTTTCCAGTGTGCGATCGAAATACCTGCGGTTTGCAATGCCCGTTAAACTATCTTCCAGCGCCTGCTTTTTTAATGCATGATTTAATGTGACAAGCTCTCTTCTTGCTTGTCTTAATGCCACCTCGGCTTTTGACCGGCGCACAATCTGGTTAACCAGATGCGTGCCAGCCAAAATAAAGAAGGTAAATAAAACCAGAATGATCATGGTCTGGATAAACGTATCATTGCGCCAACGCTCCAGTAAATCTCGTAACGGCATATCAACCATGATAAAAACAGGATATTTTTTAAGTCGTTCGAAACCGACAATGTGCTTGTCATTATCAAAAGTAAAGTGTGTTGTCGTCGTGCCTTCAATGCCTTGGTCAATAAAGCCACGATAGACATTGGGGTTGCGTACTTGACGCAAGTTTGTCCCTGCATCAGGGTAGTGCGCCAGTGTTGCGCCATTATTGAGACCAAGGATGACGGTAACATTGTTGTTATTGTCAAAACTACGGTAGAACTTCAGGAAGTAGTCGACATAGACCGTTGCCAGAATCAGTCCGGCGAAACTGCCATCAGGGTAGTTAAGCCGGCGAGAGACAGGGATGACCATATCTCCTGTCATACGGCTTTTAATGGGCGTACCGATATGCAATCCCCGATCGGGATTCGTGCTGTGAAATAAAAAATACTCCTGATCGGATTCAGATAAATACCAGGGGATATCGCTCATTGAACTGACTAAACCGGTTCCTTGTGCGTTATAGACAAATATACCGTGCAGATAGGGGAGTGTGTAGATTTGAGATACAAGCAGTGGGTATAGGCGTGTTAAAGCATCGGTGCTGATTGCTTCAACTTCGAGACGCTGGACAATATCGTTAATAACGACATCCGTACTCATGATTGCATCTTCAGCATGTTGGGATTGACTGTTGGAGAGATTACCTACCAACGTACATGCTTCCTTCAATCCGGATTGATAGGCATTCCATGTGGTCCAGCCATGCAATGCCAGAAGCGAGATGCACACAAGTGCAACAAAAAAAACAGCATAGAGGTTGATTCTTCTCATGTTGAGTATGCTATTAATACCCACTATGTCTACATTTCAGTTCGTGATTGATCTGCATAGTATACGTTTGATTGTCACTGGACACTTAAGCTATGGCAGAATTACAAATGAATTTTCTGAATTGAAAGTGGAATGTATAATTCTGCCTGAACAAGCAGGCAGGTGTATGGGATAAATACATCCTGACCTAGCGCATTTTTATCCGGAAATACCCTCAGAGAAAGCCAAGAACCATGGATATGCCATCTCATCAACTCACCATGACCGTGTTAATGACGCCGGATATGGCTAATTTTGCAGGTAATGTACACGGCGGTACGATTTTAAAATTACTTGATCAGGTCGCTTATGCTTGTGCTAGCCGTTATGCAGGGCAGTATGTTGTCACCTTGAGTGTGGATCAGGTGATGTTTCGTCAGCCCATCCATGTCGGTGAGCTCGTCAATTTTTTAGCGAGTGTGAACCATACAGGGAAATCATCGATGGAAGTCGGCATTAAAGTTGTTGCTGAAAAAATCCGTACCCAGGAACTTCGTCACGTTAATAGCTGTTTCTTTACGATGGTCGCGGTCGATGACTCCAGAAAACCTGTTGCAGTACCATCGCTGACACCCTCCACGCCACTAGAAAAAAGGCGCTTTGAAGAAGCGGTATTACGCAAGCAATTGAGACAGGAATTGGCGCAACGTTTTGAGATAGAGCGACCATAATATGTATAATAAACAATAGGTTATGGTATATTTGTATTATTTACATTAGGTCTGGTTGGTGTGAGTCTGATGCGTCTGATCGGGATTTACGTACAAGGATCGGTGCCCATGGCAACCGATCTTAACGTGGGTAAATCGGTTAATTCCAGTTCACGGTGGTTCACATTCAACCAGCCTTTTTTCTTGAAGTCGCTTAACAGGCGGCTGACACTTTCAACCGCCAATCCCAGATAGTTGCCAATCTCTTCGCGCGTCATCCGTAGCTGGAAACGGTTTGCCGCATAACCGCGTGTGGCATAACGGGAAGACAGATTGATCAGGAAAGCGGCCAGTTTTTCCTGTGCTTTCATATTGCTCAACAGCAGCATCACATTTTGTTCACGTGAAATTTCCTGACTCATCATCCGGTGGAAGTGGCGCAGCAAAGTCGGAATATCGCTTAACAATTCTTCCAGCTGGCTAAAGGGTATTTCACATACTTCACTGTCTTCCAGAGCGATGGCTTCACAAAGATGCCTGGATGTGCCAATCGCATCCATCCCCAGTAATTCACCGGCCATTTGAAAGCCTGTAATCTGGTGGTTGCCATTGCTGTTACTTTGAAATGTTTTGAAATGCCCCAGGCGAATTGCATAGAGCATGGTAAATTCATCCCCGATACGATAGAGGCTTTCACCACGCAACACACGGCGCCGCCGCCCGATAATCTGGTCAAGACGTTGCAAGTCATCGTCTGCCAACCCCATTGGCAAACACAACTGGTGCATGCTGCAAGCAGCACAACTTGCGCGTAATGCGGGCAGACTAATTACAGGTACTGTAGGTGCGGAAACTGACATGACGTTATCGTTCTTTTTAAAAGCGGCAGTTATGTTGTTAAGACATGTATTAAGTGCACTAAGGATACCTGTGTATGCGTTTCAGGGAAAGGCCTTATTGCGCATTCTTTCACCTTGGTGAGGAAAGCACGTAGGTCATGCTCTTGCCAATATCGGCTGATTACCATCCAATGCCGTTAGGGCAGCTAATGCATCTAGCCACCAGGATACTGCCGGACCTGCACGATAGTCGCTGCTGTAGACACATTGCATTGGTAATGCCAGGCCTTCTGGCGGATGTTGCGTTGTCTGGATACGTACCAGTTTGCCCGAGACAATATCTTCTTCAATCACATGTTCTGGCATATATCCCCAACCCATGCCAGCACGCAGCAGCATATGTTTTGTACTCAAGTCGCTCATACGCCAGACCAGTGTCGAATGTACCGAAAAATCCTTGCTTGCAGTCAGTTCGCTACGGTCGGTTAACACCAGTTGTGTTTCATGTGATAGCACATGTTCGGGAACCCGGCCTTTGATTGCGGCTAGCGGATGCGTGGGACTGACGACACCGATCATCATGATATTGGGGAGGCCAATGCGTGTCAGTTTGGCGGGTGTTATCGGGATGGTTGCAACAATACCCAGTTGCGCATCCCCATCTATGACCCGTTTGGCAACCGCGCCAAGCGCTTCGATTTCAAGACGTACTGTGACAGTGGGGAATGCCGTCTTGAATTGTTTTAGCAGCTGTGTCAGGCAATGCATCGGGAAAAATACATCGACTGCCAGTGTTATGTCTAGCTCCTGTCCTTTTGCATAACCGGATGCCTTGATTTGCAATGCGTCGACTTGATCCAGCACCTGTCTGGCGTCGCGAATCAGCGTTGTTCCGGCCTCTGTCAAGCTAGGTCGGTAGTTGCTGCGATCAAACAGGACGACGCCCAGTTGGTTTTCCAGTGTGGCAATGGCGTAACTGACAGCGGACTGGGCACGGGACAAACTACGCGATGCTGCCAGGAAACTACCACAATCAACGACCTGCACGAATACACGTAACTGATCGAGAGATAAGCGCTCGATGTTCATAAAAGGCCAGCATTCTACGATGAAATGATTAAACTATATACAGTGATTAGATGGAGATTATCATAAAACAATACATTTATTGCTATTTAAATAAGGGGTAACCTTGTTGCGTCGGTGTTTTTTATTTCCCCTTTAAGGAGAGGTTCTAAATGATACATTCCACACCGTTATACCACGTCGGACGCGTACTGCTGGCCTTGTTGTTCCTGGTTGCGGGTATTTTAAAAATTACCAGTTTTGAAGGAACGGCGCAGTATTTTGGCATGTTGGGTTTTCCTTTGCCGGTTTGGGCAACTGTACTGTCGATTATTATTGAAGTCGGTGGTGGTCTAGTGTTGTTAATAGGCTACCGGTACGAGCGACATGCAGCATTATTGTTGGCTGTTTTTACGGCAGTTGCCAGCTTGGTGGCACATCAATTCTGGCAACATGGTGAACAGTTTATTCCTTTTTTGAAAAATCTGGCATTGATTGGTGCATTAATTCTTTTCTGGAATACAGGTGCGGCACCACGTAAGACCAAGAAAAAGTAAGGTAAAGGGTTGGTTGTTTGTTGTCAGGTCAACCTGCATCATTGTTGCAGGTTGACCTATATGGGATTTAGCGGAGAAAAGTAATGCGTAATGAATTTACAAGGCAATTGGAACGTCTGGTTGAAGGTGTTGCAACACAAGATGGTGCAGGTGTGAAACTAACACGTGTATTAACCCATGATCTGCAACGACGTCTTGATCCATTCTTAATGCTGGATGCGTTTCACTCGGATACTTCGGATGACTATATCGCGGGCTTTCCGAACCATCCCCATCGCGGATTTGAAACCGTTACCTATATGCTGGCCGGTCGTATGCGTCATCGCGACAGTGCCGGTCATGAAGGATTGTTGACATCAGGCGGCATCCAATGGATGACTGCTGGCAGCGGTCTTATCCATTCCGAGTTACCGGAACAGGAAGACGGGTTGATGAGTGGCTTCCAATTGTGGGTTAACTTACCTTCCCAAGATAAAATGACGCATCCGGGCTATCGGGATATTCCACAATAGCAGATTCCGCAAGTCTCACCGCAAGCTGGTGTGGCAGTACGTGTTCTTGCAGGGGAGGCATTCGGCACACCAGGTGCGGTCCAACGACCTGTGACGGAACCGCTCTTTCTGGATATACACATTGATGCGGGCCAGACACTGGATTTACCGATTCCGGCGACACACAATGCGTTTTTGTATGTGCAAGAAGGCGAACTGGCTGTCGGGCAAGACAGTCGCGTGGCGCTCGCGCGGACAATGGCAGTGTTGAGTAATACGCCAGACGCTGCCGGAGTACGCGTGAGCGCACATGTTGACAGCCACTTTTTGTTGATTGCAGGGCATCCCTTAAACGAGCCGATTGCGCAGTGGGGACCATTCGTCATGAATACACGCACGCAGATCGAGCAAGCAGTCGATGATTTCAGAAGTGGTCGTTTCGGAACAAGTTATTGAGGGAGTAGTCATGGGCAGTATTGTTCAGGTAGTGACAGGTGTTGAAAAAAATATCGGATTTATTGTGCGGCGTATTTTGCCTTCGGCAAAAATACGTATGGTTGGCCCATTCGTATTTTTTGATCACATGGGGCCGGCTTCTTTCTTGAAAGATACGACAGAGGGGGACGTGCGCCCACATCCGCACATCGGCCTGGCAACGGTAACGTTCCTGTTTTCAGGGGCAATGGTGCACCGTGACCATCTGGGACATGTCCAGCGTATTACGCCAGGTGACGTCAACTGGATGTCTTCCGGACGTGGCATTGTGCATTCCGAGCGCATTCCCGAAGATATACGTCAGCAACAGCAAGCAGTGCAAGGCTTGCAAATGTGGGTGGCACTGCCACAAGACCAAGAAGCGGATGCGCCTGGCTTTTGGCATTACCCGGCTTCTGTCATTCCTGTCATTCAGGCAGCGGGTTATACGATACAGCTACTTGCCGGGTCGGCATTCGGCAAGACGTCGCCAGTGGCAACCCATAGTCCGACTTTGTATGCTGTGGGGACAATTCGTGCGGGGCAGTCGCTTATTTTAGACGCCACTTATAGCGAACGTGCTGTTTATACGGTGAAAGGTAATATCGCATTGAATGGGACAACCTTGCATCAAGGTGAACTCGGGGTGCTTGCCGCAGAAGACGGGATTGTCCTTTATGCCGAAGAGGATAGTACATTCATGCTTTTGGGTGGAGAACCTTTGGGGCAACGTTATGTGTGGTGGAATTTTGTGTCGACAGATAAAGAGACCATTGAACACGCCAAACTTGCCTGGGAGAACGACGATACAAGTCTGTTTCCGCCGATTGCCGGAGAAGTAGAGCGTATACCGCTACCTTGAGCACTTGGTCAAGTCGGTTCTGTGCCTGATTGACGATGATCCCGATTCATTTCAAATCAGAATGAAAGAAGTTTGATACACTCACGCCGCACACAGACATTTTTGAATCAACGCATTTTGAAAGCCCTCGCATGAACACATCCCCAATGATTGAATGGACATATAACGGGGAGACGCATTCATTACGATGGCATAGTGAAAGCCAAGTCCCGCCACCTAAAAAAATTGTCGCTGCCGACGACACCATGGCGGCAGACCGTGCCTATAAACTGGTCTGTGAAGGTACAGGCCTTTTGTGGCAAGGCGATTTCCAAAACGGTAAATTGCTGTTGCAAGCGTTAGCACGTCGTGTTGACCGTAAACAAGTACAGCGCAAACCTGCTACCACGTTCACTGAAGCATTCCACCAGCACCGTCAGGCGCAAGCGCAACGGGCCAGAATCCTTGGCATGCTGTTGGTGCCGATCACCGCAGAATTGACAATTCCATTGCGTCGTGCCCCTGATGTGGCCGAAGCGTGTTTGCAGGCATACGGCAAACAAGACAGCGGTTTTGTGGTGGCATTACGTGAATTGCAAGGTGTGATTGGCGCCTATGAATGGCGCAAGAAGGGCGTTGTGATTCCTTCGCTGGGCTCGACAATCCACCCACATTACGGTGTGTTTTCACCTGTACGCGGAGAATATATCGATCTGGTTGCCAAAGCTGCATTGCCGTCAACGACATTGGCATTTGATATCGGTACCGGCACCGGGGTGTTGTCGGTGGTCTTGGCGCGTCGCGGCATGCAAAAAATTGTTGCAACAGACCAGGATGCCCGTGCCTTGGCCTGCGCGAATGCCAATATCAAACGGCTGGGTGTCGATAAAGCCGTGTCGGTTGTCAATGCCGACCTGTTCCCGGAAGGACGGGCATCATTGGTTGTGTGTAATCCCCCATGGATTCCAGCCAAACCGAGTTCGCCACTCGAACATGCTGTATATGATCAGGATAGCACCATGCTCAAGGGATTCTTGAAAGGGTTGCCTGCGCATCTGACACAAGATGGGCAGGGCTGGTTGATTCTGTCAGATCTGGCCGAGCACCTTGGGTTACGCTCACGCGAGACCTTACTTGCATTGATTGATGATGCAGGCTTGAAAGTCGTCGGGAAAGACGATATCAAACCTCGTCATGGCAAAGCTGCAGACAGTACCGATCCATTATTTGCCGCCCGCTCTAAAGAAACCACGACATTGTGGAAACTTGAAATTAAATAACATTAAAATCAATTGGTTATGATTTATATTTAAAGTTAATTATCAATTTATTCTGATAATAGACTGCATACCCATATAATGCCCGCAACATTGCATCAATGCTGTAGCGGGTGTTTTTTATCCTATTCTGTTTGTAGAAAATACATTGGATTATTTCATAAGTCATTGTTTTTAATTGTTTTAATATTATTTAACATGGATGTGGCTGATTGATGCCAATCTATTTTTAAGATTTCTCCAATAGAGCGCTTCACCATTTTGTGTACACAATACACATCGCTTTTGTGTGTCATGTGTTATGAGAATGGTGATGTTGTTCAACAAATTGAATCGTCGGGTCTGGTTGTGCATGGGGGCTTTTCTTGTGTGCGGTGTCTGTATGTCAACGCAGGCTGTTGGTTTTACATGTCGTGATATCGGCGGGGACATGCATGTCAACTTCCCGTCGATGATTGCACTACGTGCTGCCACGGTGCCAGGTACGATGTTGACAGATTTTGTGCAGGCAAACGGCAATATGCGTTGGGAGTGTACTTATGAGCGCTCCGAGCAAATCG
>JAATFN010000119.1 GCA_015655165.1 Betaproteobacteria bacterium
CCGACAAAAAGCCATTTGGCTTTCTGGTCACCAACACCAAAGACGGTATTTTTTCTGCTCTCGCATAACCCGCATTGTTGACATACAGCAACAATTCCTTCTAATAAAGGCCAATCCATGCCCGATACATCGACATGTGTGGCAACCTTCCGGTCAACACCATCAACATGCTGCATTGGCACTGATGAAACGGCGCCCCCCACATCCATCTCGTTCAACCATGCAGGCGGACCATCTATCTCGACAGAGGGTCTGGATATGACAGGTGGCGACGTTTGTACGGATGTCGGCACAACAACCGATGCCGGGGGCACAGGTGTAACATGTGTTAACGCAGACACCTTCACGCGGCTCGCCGCTTGAGAAGATGTTTCTTCAAGTAGGTTGATATCGGACGCAGGCTGACCTTGCAGGTGACGGCGCACCCACAATGGTCCCAATCCCATTTCGTCTATTATGTGTGATGGTTGATTCATCATAAAACGGCATTGCAATCAAAGTAATAACTGCATCACGATCGCATCTTCTCGTATACCTGGCGCGACCGGATAATAATGTTTACGACGGCCTATTTCACCAAAGCCGTAGCGCCTGTAAAGATGGATCGCAGCAATGTTGGACACACGTACTTCCAGAAGGACGAGACGCATTTGCTGTGCACGGGCGGCTGACACCAGACCATCGAGCAAGTACTTTCCGGCGCCTTGCCCTTGATAAGGTGTATCCACTGCAATATCCAGCAAATGCACTTCGTCGACAATCGACATCGTCAAAAAATAGCCGACTAACCGTTGTTGTGCATCGCGCAATAATTGACCAATATGGCCATGCACCAATGAATCTGAAAAATTGCCGCGCGTCCACGGATGAATGTGGACCCGCTGTTCGACTGCCAACACGTCGTCCAGATCCTGTTCAAGCATAGCAGAAAACGTCAGCGGACCTAAGCCAATGTCATGCAGATTCTTACTCACACAACACCTTTTGCCGCATCCCTGACTTGGCGCTCGGCAGTCGTTAATGCTACCTTATTACGCAAATACAGCGGCTGTGCAGCTTCAGCCGGCAGCACATCGCCCTTGGCAACACGCGAGACAGCCAATTGTGCAATATCTTCGGCATCGGGCACGATCGTCTCGTCAACAGCCAGCACCCAAGGCTGGTTTACAAGAACATCATGATAAGCCGCGACACCATTACCGCACATCACCACATTACCAACCGGCTTAACCGCATCGGCAGACGACAAGGTTGGTGCGACAACTTCCTGCCAGTACCCATCATTAAAACGGTATTGTGCCCAGTAGACTTCCCCCATACGTGCATCGATGACAGGCAGGATATCTTGCGCTGTATCACCCAGCTTGACACGACAACCGTAGGCCATGGCAGCTAGTGTGACCACGGGCACTACCGGCAGATCCGCCCCAAAACCCAGACCTTGTACAATGCCGCATGCCGTACGTACACCGGTAAACGATCCGGGGCCTTCGCCAAATGCAATCGCATCACATTGATTCAAGCGTAACCCGGCTTCAGCCAGTAGCGCCACAATCATTGGTAAAATCGTCTCCGAATGGGTTTGTACACCATGGGAGGCGCGTTGATAGACGACACCGTCATGCAATAATGCGGCCGATGCGACTTCTGTAGACGTTTCAATAGCTAAAATAGTAAACATGTCGCTATTTTACCGCGTCCGGGAAGAACATTTATGCTTTGACACACGCATTACGTATGCCAAACGTTACAGACGCAGTAAAATATCCCACTATGGCCTTTTATATTCTCGACAATACCAACAGTAAACAACTTGTTCACGCCCTGGATGAAGACGCGTGGGTGGTTGCCTGCCTGTGTGCTGCCTGGTGCGGTAGCTGCCGCGATTACAAAATCGCTTTTGAAGCATTGGCAGCACGTTACCCGCAATACCACTTTGTCTGGATTGATATTGAAGATCAGGCCGACATCGTCGGCGATATCGATGTCGAGAATTTCCCGACACTATTGATCCAGCGCGGCCAGACAGTGGCATTTTTCGGGGTCATGATGCCAGAAGTACGTCTGGCAGAACGTCTTTTTCAGGCACAGCTGGACAAAACACGTACTGCGTTAAATAACGAAGCGACCAGTACCGCCGAGCGACTACGCTGGCAACAAGCATGCAATCTGCATACCCTGCTTAAAACCCTCCCCGCCCATTAGCTTTCAGCCCGACAGCCCTGCCCTGCAAGCTTTTTCGCTTGTTACTTTAACAAAATACATGGTAAAGTTCATGGTTGTTTTTTCGGCGCTGAATCGCAATCCGGCAAGAGTCAGGCCACTTTTTTGATCTCTATGGCTTTATACGTACACAAATATGGCGGCACTTCGATGGGCTCGACTGAGCGTATCAAGAACGTCGCTAAACGCGTTGCAAAATGGCACGACGCAGGTCATCAAATTGTTGTTGTGCCTTCGGCAATGTCTGGCGAGACCAATCGGCTGATCGGTCTGGCAAAAGAAATTTGCGCACAACCAGATCCACGTGAACTGGATATGCTGGCCTCGACCGGCGAACAGGCTTCTGTTGCATTGCTGGCGATTGCATTACAGTCTCTGGGCAAAGATGCCGTATCGTTCACAGGCTGGCAAGTACCTGTCAAGACAGACTCTGCATATACGAAAGCACGTATTCAATCGATTGACGATGCACGTGTTCGCAAGTCGCTCGATGAAGGCAAGGTTGTCATTGTCACGGGCTTTCAGGGGATTGACGAACACAATAACATCACGACTTTGGGGCGCGGTGGCTCGGACACCTCCGCTGTTGCAATTGCCGCTGCAATGCAAGCAGTCGAGTGCCTGATTTATACGGACGTGGATGGTGTATACACAACAGACCCGCGTGTTGTCAGTGACGCACGACGTTTAAATACAGTCACATTCGAAGAAATGCTGGAAATGGCCTCTCTGGGATCGAAAGTTTTACAGATTCGTTCTGTTGAATTTGCCGGTAACTACAGAATGCCAACGCGTGTACTGTCGTCATTAACAGACCCGACCATCTCGCTGGAAGAAGAACAGACTTCCGGCACACTGATTTCGTTTGAGGAAGATAGCAAAATGGAACAAGCGACCATTACCGGTATCGCATTTAGCCGCGATGAAGCAAAAATCACTGTGTTGGGTGTGCCTGACCGTCCTGGTATCGCACACAAAATTCTGGGCCCGATCTCGGATGCGAATATCGAAGTCGATATGATCATCCAGAACCAGTCTGTTGAAGGTAAGACCGACTTTACATTTACCGTACCACGCGGTGAACATACCAAAGCACTGGATATTCTCAACAACAGTGTGAAAGCAGATATCAATGCGACGTCGGTATTGGGCGACGCTAAAGTCTCCAAAGTATCTGTGGTCGGTGTGGGCATGCGCAGTCACGTCGGTATCGCCTCACAAATGTTCCGTACATTGTCTGAAGAAGGGATCAACATTTTGATGATCTCAACATCGGAAATCAAAATCTCTGTATTGATTGATGAAAAATACATGGAACTGGCTGTTCGTGCATTGCATAAAGCTTTTGA
>JAATFN010000143.1 GCA_015655165.1 Betaproteobacteria bacterium
CGCTCGCCTTCCGGCGTCAAACCCAGATAGGTACGACCACGTTTGACAATGGCGATACTCAAAGACTGTTCCAGCGCCCGCAAAGCATTGGATAATGCAGGTTGGGTAATGTTACAGGCTGCTGCTGCCCGTCCAAAATGACGGTGTTCGTTGAGCGCAACAAGATAGCGCATTGATGCAATTAAATTCACGTCTTGCCAACCTCTTCGTTACTCAAATAATAATGAGAATCATTATATTATAGGAATAACTGCAAGCCTTCACTGTATTACCGTCTTTTTACGATGCACGTTTGGCATAGCAAAAAGGCGAACACATCATCTATCTCCCTTACCTGATTTGCCTAAAACTGCAACATCAAGACAACTGGTATACTTTGCGACCGATGCCGTTGATGCGGCAAACCACCTTTTTTTCTGATACGTCAGACATTTTGTGAACACCATTTCTGCACCTTCTGTTTATTCCCAGCGCGGATTTTTACCCTTTGTCGCAGCCCGTCTGGCCGCAGTGTTTGCATTGCAAATTCAGGCGATTGTCGTAGCATGGCAAATCTATGACATGACGCGCGACCCGTTATCGTTAGCGTACGTCGGACTGGCGCAATTTTTGCCGATGGTGTTGTTGTTAATGCCGGCAGGTGACTTGATTGACCGTTATGACCGCAAACGTATTCTGGCATTGAGCTGGTTCACCGAAGGATTCTGCAGTGCCCTGTTATTGTGGTTGACATCATCGGGCTCCACCATGGTTGGCGCTTATTATGCCGCACTGGTACTCTTTGGCTGTGGTCGCGCCTTTACAGGACCAGCCCTGCAAAGCTTGCTTCCACAAATCGTCCCGCGTACACAACTGGCCCAGGCAATTGCAGCCAACAGCCTCATCATGCGTATTGCGACGATTGCAGGACCATTAATAGGCGGCAGCTTATACGCACTGGGTGGCGGCAATCTTGCCTATGCAGTTTGCATGGCTTGTTTTGCGCTTGGTTTGTTGTTGTTACCCCTTGTGCCAGTACTGTTTGCTGATATAGCCAAAGTCACCGAAACAGTATCATGGTACCGCCTGACTGCCGGTATCCGTTTCATTTTCTCGCACCCGATGATTTTAGGTGTAATTTCATTAGATCTGTTTGCGGTATTGTTGGGCGGCGTTGTGGCACTCTTGCCGATTTATGCCCATGAAGTATTACATGTCGGCCCCCAAGGACTTGGGATGCTGCGCAGTGCCATTGCAGTTGGTGCTTTATTGACGGGATTGTATCTGAGTCGCCGCACCTATAACCGGCATGTGGGCATGACGATGTTTATCGCTGTGGCCATTTTCGGCGTTGCCAATCTGGTTTTTGCCTTATCAACCTGGTTCTGGGTATCGTTTGCCGCACTCGCAATTGCAGGCGCTGCCGATATGATCAGCGTCTACATCCGTACTTCGCTGATCCAGTTTTTAACACCGGACGACATGCGCGGACGCGTGAATGCAGTCAATATGCTCTTTGTCGGTTCATCCAATGAACTGGGCGAATTCAGGGCAGGCACCAGTGCAGCATGGTTTGGCGTCATACCGGCGGCTATCATTGGTGGTCTTGGCACCTTGGCGATTGTTGGTACCTGGATGTGGACATTCAAATCATTGCGCACCGTCGACAAATTCGAAGACACTTTATAAAAACCCCACACATTATCCCCTCCCCCATGCCCTGCAGCACACATATAGCAGGGCATTTTATTTCCACCTGTAACGCTCATGAATGCATACTATTTACATCCCTATCTGATATCATATATAAGAGTACTGTACGGTACAGTATCTTTCTATGTACGGATACCGTGTCCACACATAAGAACAAATGAACAGCCTTCTTTCTATGGAGAGAGATAAATGAACACAACGGGAAGTAAACGGGAAGCAGCCGTGCGTAAGCATTGGCCACTTCTCGTATTTGGTGTCGTATTAGCGTTAATTGGCGCCATACTGGCATTCGGCGGTCTACGTCTGGTGACACTGGGCGGGTCTTGGTATTACCTGTTGGCCGGTATTGGCCTGTTATTGTCGGGAGTCTTGTACGCCCGTCGCAATATCAATGGCTTATGGCTATTTGCTGCCGTATTTATCGCCACCATCATCTGGTCACTCTGGGAAGTCGGCTTCGCCTTTTGGCCACTGATCCCACGTCTGGCACCATTCTTTGTACTGGGTCTGTTTGCCATACTGCTGTTGCCTCAACTGGCAAACGGCCAACATCGCAAACTGGGGTTGTGGGGCACAAGTATTATTGCGCTGATTCTTGTCATTGGCGCCATTCAGGTATTTGTGCCGCATGGCGTAACAGAAGCCAAAGTCTCGCCACAAGATGACTTTGCTGCAACAGCATCAGAGACACCATCTGACTGGCAATACTATGGAAAATCTCCAGCCGGCACACGACATGTACCTTTTGACC
>JAATFN010000347.1 GCA_015655165.1 Betaproteobacteria bacterium
GCATTCCTGCTGCCGACAATGGCCAATGATGGCGCCTGCAATAGTTCCAGACGTCCTTTGACATACAACAGTAAAGGTGGATCATCAGTGGTTAAGAGGCTTGCCGGATAATCTGCATCGGCCAAAGTCACAATGCGGTTACCTGAAGACACCGACCAATCCAGTGCCCTGGTAATATATGCTTGCTGTTCAGTCGTAACGTCAGACATGAGCGACACAGCAATGCGCTCGGGCACAATCTTGATCAAGGCTGAATAGGTCGCTGCAAAAATTTGTTCAGGCAAACCGAACACGCCCAGCAACTTGCGTGCAGTGACAGTTCCCACACCTTCTGTTTGTGTTAGACGCAACCAACCAGCCAACTCTGTACGTTCTGCCACATTGACACCTGACATAATTCCTTCATTCTGTCGCACGCGACTCCTGCGGGGCATGGACACTGTCTCCCACCTGGACCGGTTCCGAGACTTCCATGATCAACCCATAAGACAATTTTTCAAATACCCGAAACACCAGCAAACTGCCAAACTGCTCGTCCGGCAGGCGCATTGTACTGTTACTGCCTGCATCCCGTATGGTTCTGTCGGTACGATACAGTCCCAGCACAGTACCTACCGACAATTGATCGCCAACGCCTTTATTGATCGTCACAACCTGATTCTGGCCGACATATACCTCACCACCATATGTAGACACGACCTTAGCACCAAACGTGTCTTCCGGGCCATGAGGTGCCTGCAACAACATTTTATCTTCGTCCACAAAGGGGACCAGTCTATCCCCCACGACGATTTCCTGTCTCGCATCCTCAACAACAAACACACTGGCCTCGTCAGCAGTACCAAGACGCTGCAATTTGACCCGGCCAAGATACATGGCCTCGTAACCAAGTTTTTCTTTTGTGTCGGGATCAATTAATGCCCGTCCCTGGCGCAACACCTGAAACTCTTTTTGATTCTGCAATTGACCAGACACGTAGATCTTGTCTCTGGTTCCCATATGCATACGATAATCTTGACCTGCCACAATGCGTGGCGCACTATCCAACTCGCCCTCGGAAATGATCAACGACCGTGACAAAAACGGCATGATAACCCGCATATCGATGGTCGGAATAGCTTCCTTTTTTGTCAGGTCCACTTCGCCCATCAAGCGTAAAATGCCTGCGACCTTGTCAAACACAATCACCTGCCCGGGATAAATCCAGTGGGGATTGGCAATCTGTTCATAATTCATATTCCAGACTTTTGGCCAACACCAGGGTGATGCCAGGAATTTACCGGCAATACCCCATAACGTATCCCCCTGCACCACTGTGTGGCGCTCAGGCGCTTTAGGACGAAATACACATTGATTATTGATTGCTGAAAACGCGGGAGAACTCGCAATCAGAGCCCAAAACAGTATGGCTATGCTACACTTTTTCATAAATTCTCCATATGGCGAAAAAAATCCAAAGCAGTCTGTATAGCTTACTGGTGCAGAAATTCTGCAAAGACCGATAAATTCTGCCCACAAATCCTTGAACTAGCAAGAAAAACCCTCATCTGTCCCTTATGAAGTACTCACCTATAGACGTATGGCTCTGTTAAACATTCTCCGCTATCCTGACCCACGTTTGCACAAAGTTGCCAAGCCGGTAACTGTTTTTGACGAGCGCTTAACAACACTGGTGGCCGACATGGCTCACACCATGTATGAAGCACCAGGAGTTGGCCTTGCCGCAACGCAAGTGGATGTCCACGAGCAAATTGTGGTGATCGACATTTCCGAACAAGGCAACGAATTACGTGTATTTATCAATCCCGAACTCCTCTGGGCCAGTGAAGAGACAAAAAGCTACGACGAAGGCTGTTTATCCGTACCAGGCATTTACGATGGTGTAGAGCGCCCTGCACGCGTTAAAGTCCGTGCGTTAGACGTCAATGGCCAGCCATTCGAAATCGATGCGGACGACCTGTTAGCAGTATGTATCCAGCATGAAATGGATCATTTGAAAGGTAAAGTGTTTGTGGAGTATCTTTCTCCACTCAAACGCAACCGTATTAAAACCAAGATGCTCAAAGAAGAACGCGAAGCCCGTCGCGACAAATAACACATTGCACAAATAACCACTTCATCCACATCAGCCGCCAAGATCAAACATGCGGTATTGCCTCCAATCTGACAACTGCCCCGGCATTGATCCGGAGGCAGTTTTTTTATATCAGCATCCGTTCCCAATTGTATTGGGACACATCATTTCCCCCTGCATTGCTGTCGTTGGCCCACCACAAAGTGTTGCTGGATAGGTAATCAAAGGCACTATAAAAGCCTGCAAACAATGTGATATGTCTTTGCTGTAGCGGCTTTGAGAGCATTCCCATAGCTGGGATGGCGCTAGTTTTCTACACTGGTTGAAGGTGTTATAAGCCAACAACTTCAGGGGTGGAGAAATGAATCAGGGACGCTATCGTGTTATTTTCAACAAGACGACAGGGGACTATGCGGTTGTCTCCGAATTAACAAAACGGCATGTCAGATCGACTACATCGGGCGAACCTGTGACGGTTGGCATGTCGGCGTTCTTTGTGCGATTTAGCAAAGTCGCCGTCTGTATTGCCTTGTTGTGTAACGGCATCAATGTGGTCAGCGCGCAAATTGTGGCAGATCCCAATTCCCCGCAACAGCCGCATGTCACGACTACCCCGAACCAGATCCCCAATGTGCAGATTGTGGCACCCAATGGTGCCGGTGTATCGCACAACCAGTACAACACATTCAACGTCGGCCAGCCTGGCGCGATTTTATCGAACAACCCGGGTGTTGCCAATAGTCAATTGGGTGGTTGGGTAGCACCGAACCCCAATTTGTCGGGTGGTGCAGCTAAAGTCATCATCAACGAGGTGACCGGTACCAGTAAAACACTATTAAAAGGCTATCTGGAAGTTGCCGGTCAGCGTGCCGATGTGGTGGTAAGTAACCCCAATGGTATCAGCGTAGGTAACTTCGGGTTTATCAATACCCAGCGAGGGGTATTGACGACTGGGACACCGTTATTTGGTGGTACAGGTAGTCTGGAAGCATTCCGTGTCGAACAGGGCAGGATTACCGTTGAACAAGGTAAAAAGCTCAATGACAGTATTACCGAACAAACGGACTTGATTGCACGTAGTGTGCAAATCAATGGCGAGATCTGGGCCAAACAGTTAACGGTGGTAGCAGGGAGTAACGAGGTCAATTATGCCGACCTGGGTGTGAAGGTGATACCGGGTCGGGGCAGCAAGCCGCAAGTGGCGATTGATGTGGCAGCGTTAGGCGGGATGTATGCCAACAAGATCAATCTGGTGGGAACGGAAGCCGGCGTCGGGGTCAACCACTACGGTGCGATGGTGGCCCACGTGAATAACGTTCATATCACAAGTGGTGGCCGGGTCAATGTGGGTGGCACGACGGCTGCAGCGCAAGACATCATCATCACGGCCACAGATGGTATTGCTACCCGGTTTGGCGGTGTGATCAATGCCAAAGGCAATGTAGCCCTCACTACAAAGAACGACATACGCCATACAGGTCTGATTGTCAGTGATCAGGACACGACCGTCACTGCAAACAACATCCACAATGATGGTCGTCTCTATGGTGACACGATCACGCTCACAGCACAGGGCCAGATCAATAACGGTAAAGGTACACCACATCATGCTGCCGGTGTGGTGGCAGCGCATGACAGCCTGACGTTGGCGGCCAATACAGTCAATAACAAGGACGGTGCATTGTTGTTGACAGAGAATGGCATGTTACGCATCCATGGTACCGATGGTGTGCACAGTCAGGCAGCGCAAGTGAACAATGCCTCTGCGAAGATTGATGCAGGCGGGGATCTGGCGATCAATACGAAGGAACTCAACAACACCAACAGCCATTACAAGACAGGCGAGAAGTCGGATCATCAGCACGTTGTCGATTACACGGTCAACGGCAAGACCTATACGTCGGATCAGGCAACAATCCATGATAACGGTCATTATCAGGTGCTGCATTACACAGACAATCAGGCCATACACATTCAGGACGCAGTCTGGGTAGAAACGGTGAAGCAGTATGCGACCAACGATTACCTACGTACGACGACAGAGACGATTTTAAAACAGAGTACACCGGGAGAACTTGTCGCACGTGGTGACATGACGTTGTCGGGCAAGGTGACGAACGATAAAAGCATCATTGCGGCATCGGGCACTATTCGCGGGGACATCACCGCATTAAACAATATCGATGGCAAGGGTAGCATCAAGGTTCACGACAAGGGAACCAGTACCCGGCACAGTACTAAAAGAATTGCGCACGTAGGTAACCAGAAGAATGTCTTTGAGGCAGCGGCAGTACTCGATCATGCGGTGTCGGAAATGACGATTGATCTGGTGTTGGCTAAAAAGACAGCGCATGACACGACATTAACAGCATCGTCCAAACCACAAGACAAAGAAGCGGTCAGTGTATTAAGCCAGATCGACAGCCAGTTGTACCGTCAGGCAGCACCAGGTCAGGGTTATCTGATCGAAACGGATCCGGCGTTTACGCAGTATGCGAAATTCATGTCGAGTGATTACCTGTTAAATGCCATGGGTATCCAAGGCAAAACCCATCTGGGTGACGGGTACTACGAACAGAAGATGGTGATGGAACAGATCCTGCGCTTGACAGGACATCGTGACCTGAGCCAGGGACTAAGTACCGAAGAACAATACAAGGATTTAATGGATGCGGCGTTGGCAGTCCAGGGACAATTGCATTTGACGGCAGGTCAGGCATTAACGCAGCAGCAACAACACGCATTAACGACCGACATTGTATGGATGGTGTCACAGACATTGACATTGCCGAATGGTCAGACAACCGACGTGTTGTCGCCGGTAGTGTATCTGGCGCATCACAAAACAGACAATGTACCGACTACCACCACCATGATGACGGCGACCACTATTGCGCTACAGGCGAAGAATGCCATTCGCAATAGTGGGTTGATCGCAGCGGGTAACAAGTTGTCGTTGA
>JAATFN010000009.1 GCA_015655165.1 Betaproteobacteria bacterium
AATTCGCGTGCAACAATCGGGTCAGGTGCCGCACCCACCACTTCCATATCATTCTGACTACTGATGATTTGTTTCATTACACTACGAATTAACGCAGAGTCATCAACAATCAAGACTTTGATTTTCATAAAAATCCAACACTCAAGTTAATCGTAAATACATATCCTAAGTGAACAAGTCGACATCGCCGGCAATCGGCTTTTCGACAATCCGGTATGCATAATCCTGTTCGCGATTGACCACTGTATTGTTGTTTAATTGCTTTAACTTTTTGACAAGCACTTTACCTGTGCGCGGAAAAAAATAGACTTTACGCGGGTAGATATCGATCAGATCTTCTGCCACAATCGGTATTTTTTCGGCAGCCAGGTATTTTTTTACAAACTGTGCATTGCGCTCTCCCACATTAATCGCGACAAAGCCACGCAATACATTACCGCCACCAAATACTTTGGCTTCCAGATTTTCCCGTCTAGCACCGACTTTTAACAAATCGTTAATCAGAATTTCCATGGCATAGGTGCCATAACGCATGGAAGCCGACACCGGGTTATCATCTTCTCCGCCCGTGTCTGGCAGCATAAAATGGTTCATCCCCCCAACGCCTGTTATTTTGTCACGAATACACGCAGATACACATGACCCAAGCACCGTCACAATCATCATGTCTTTTTGCGTAAAATAATATTCTCCAGGCAAAATCTTTGCCGCATCGCAATCAAAATTGCGATCGTAATAAATATTAGTCGCAAAATGCGCTTGATTTTGTGGTGTCATTATCAGTTTCCAGCCGCGTTATGCGCCCCACTCAATTCATAGACTGTTTTTCCTCTGAGTTTCAATGCATTCGTCGCATACAAAAAATTCTCCGAATGTCCGGCAAACAATAAACCATTGGACTTCATGAGTGGCACAAAACGCGACAAAATTTTACTCTGTGTTTGTTTGTCAAAATAAATCATGACGTTACGGCAAAAGATTACATCAAACTGCCCAGTAATCGGCCAGCTATCAGCTAACAGGTTCAATTGTTTGAAGGTAATTAATTGACGCAATTCGGGGCGTACCCTGACAAACCCTTCTTTATCACCTTTACCACGCAGAAAAAACCGTTTGACCAGTGCAGGCGACATTTTTTCAACACGTTCGATCGGATAAACACCATTTTCGGCCGTGACCAGCACGTTGGTATCGATATCGGTCGCTATAATGTGTACTGGTGGCGTCAAGGTGTTATAAGCCTCGCACAATGTCATGGCAATTGTATAAGGCTCTTCCCCCGTTGAACTGGCAGAACACCATACAGTAACAGGCTCTTTTATCGACTTTACATGTGCTGCCAAAATAGGAAAATGGTGCGCTTCCCTAAAAAAAGAAGTCAGATTCGTTGTCAATGCATTGGTAAATGCCTCCCACTCATCATCTGCAGGATTACGCTCCAATAAATCCAGATAGACTTCAAAAGAAGAAAGACCCTTTGCCCTCAAACGCCTTGCAAGACGGCTATACACCATTTCTTGTTTGCTATCGGCCAGAGCAATACCTGCTCTACGATAAATTAACGTACGAACCCGCTCGAAATCCTTGCCGACAAATAAAAATTCTTTGCCGGCCTCACGATTTTTTGGCTGTTCTGGCACGCTCCCCCCTGAAATTCTCGCATTGCAGTTGCAATACATTTATTCCATCATCTACCAGCAACTGCTGACTGGTCAAGCTTTTCGCGCCATCACATGCCCAGTATCAATCGCGAAAATCCGTACATAAAAAAATATATTTGCATCATTGTTGCCTTTGTCCAAGAACAACCATAGGCCATATGACTTAAACGCCAGTAAAGACAAGTGCATGTATCAGTGAAACAATGTGCTATGGAAATTGTGCAAAATCACAATGCAAGATTCATTTAACCGGAGATCATTTTTTTACTTGAAAGATGTCGGTGGCTAACAACGTATTACTGTCATGATTCGATACATTGCCAGACAACAAGCTTCTGCTATAATTACCCGCAAGTCGGGGCGTAGCGCAGCCTGGTAGCGTACTTGCATGGGGTGCAAGGGGTCGAGTGTTCGAATCACTCCGTCCCGACCAATAAAATCAAGGACTTGCGTTTATTTCTGTATAAACGTACAGCACTGCATATTAGACAATAGCCAATGGTGCATTCAATCAGGTACCACCCATCCTACATAGTCTGACAAGCCGACATAGCTCAACGCATCGTTTTATCTTGTCATTACATCATGTGAACAGCATTTTTCCGGTACTCGCGTTGCGTCATCTCATAATATTTTTTAAACACACGCGAATAGTGTGCCGAATCATAAAATCCCCACTTGTGGGCAATGTCGGTAATAGACAAGCGATTTTTCGCACAATCAGATAAGTCTTCAATACTCTTACGCAGGCGCTGTATCGTGATGTGTCGTGCAACGCCTTCATCATTATCATCAAACAGCCGATACAATTGTCGAATAGAGATATGTAATCGTTGTGCTAAAAACTTGGGCGATAAATCACGATCATGCAAGGATTGTAAAATGAGTTTTTCTGCAAGCATGCGCAATGGCATCAATAAACTGGTATCGATGGACAAGGTGGGCTGAATCAATGATATCAATGCAGCTTGTAGGGCCTCACCATCCTGATGTTCAACCCAATGCGGCATATCGGAACTGGCCAATTGCTGTACCAGGCCACGTAAAACCTGCCCACTCAGATTCAATTGTGAAATCCATCCAAAACAGGGCCGACCAATCAGTTGCTTTTCGATTTTGGAACGCGGTAAATGCACGGATATCTGCTCGATATATCCCTGTGGAAGCATATCAAAGCAACTGGCAGAATCCAGCAATGCCATATCTCCAGGCTTCAAGACAATCTGTGTATCGCCCTGATTGACCACCATTGTCCCTTGGCGTTGCTGTACCAAAAAACAATACTCTCCGTCTTCACTACGGATTTTTCTCCTGCTGACATACGAAGCATTCGTCTGGATACGGGCAATTGCCAACCCACCCAGATCGGTGCATTGAATATCACCAATGAACAATTGTGCTTGAGAAGGGGGCGCCATGGAAAAATCTCCACAAATCTGGTGCACAGCACATTCCCACTGCTTCCAATCACGCATTTCCGCCATCACAACCCCTTTCCAAGATACACCTCCTTGGGAATACCAACCAAATACGGGCAATTCCCGCATCTTGATCACCTACCACAGCAAGATTTATACCCAAATAACAGAATCATGAAAAAAGACAACACTGGCACGAATACACAAATAAAAAGGCATAAAACGCCAATTTTTTGTATTGGACTGCCAACTAGAATCAATCACATTCAGATTCAAATGCAACATTAATCCGTTTCCATTCAATGCATCAAAGGACGTATATGGCCACTCAAGAATATGATTACATCGTCGTGGGCGCTGGTTCGGCAGGATGTGTCATAGCGGCACGTTTAATTCAGAACAATGCTGGCAGTGTTCTGGTTCTGGAAGCTGGCAGCATGGACACTAGTCCATTCCACACCATTCCAGGTGCGGTCATGAAAGTGTTCCAGAAAAAATCATGGCCGTATATGACAACCCCTCAACCACATGCGAACAATCGTGCCATTTTGCTAGCACAAGGTAAGGTATTGGGAGGGGGCAGCTCTGTCAATGGCATGATTTACATACGTGGGCAAAAAGCCGACTACGATGACTGGGCAACACAATGGGGATGCAAGGGTTGGGCTTATACAGACCTCCTGCCTTATTTTAAAAAAGCAGAAGCCAATGAAAGTCTTGGCAATGCCTACCATGGCCAACATGGCCCACTACCTATTAGCGACAACCGTTATCGTCACCCGTTAACCATGGCCTTCATACGTGCTGGCCAAGAAATGGGACTGAACTACACAACGGATTTCAATGGCGCTGATCAACAAGGTATCGGTTTTTACCAAACCAATACGTATCGGGGTGCACGTGCCAGTACAGCACAAACCTACTTAAAATCCGTTACTACGGATACAAGACTGACTGTCTTCACAGATGCACTGACACATCAGGTGGTGATCGAAAATAAAAAAGCAGTGGGCATTATTTACAGCATCCAAGGTGGCCAAGCTGTCACTGTAAAAGCCAGAAAAGAAATCATTATCAGTGCAGGTGCGATTGCCAGCCCCAAAATACTGATGTTATCAGGTATTGGCCCACGCGAGCATCTGGATAGTCTGGGTATCCCAATTATTGCCGATCTGCCTGTGGGCAAGAATTTCCATGATCACCTGCACCTTTCTTTGAATGCCACAATCCGTTTGCCAATTAGCCTGTATGGCGAAGATAAGGGACTCAAGCCGCTCAAACACATGTTGCAATGGAAATTGTTCAGAACAGGTCTGTTGACCAGCAATGTGCTGGAAGGTGGTGCATTCATTGACACACAGCATACAGGGCGGCCAGACATCCAGTTCCATTTCTTGCCCATGATCGATAGCTTCGACAATACCCCGGGTGAAAAACCCAAAGCGGATGGACACGGACTGACTGTCAAAGTGGGACATGTACGTCCCAAATCTCGCGGCACCATCATGCTAAACAGCAAGAACCCGCATGATTTACCACGCATCGATCCCAACTATCTTGGCCACCCGGAAGATGTTGAAAGCCAGATCCGCGCGGTGCAAACCGGGCTAAAAATACTGGCCTGCCCGGCTTTAAAAGAATTGGCTATCAAAGTCACCGAACCGGAAAATATTGATATCAACGATATAAAAGGGCTGGAAAACTATGTACGCAAGAATGTAAAAACAGTCTATCACCCTGCCGGCTCATGCTGTATGGGTGCGAATACAAGCACCTCTGTTGTTGACCTAGATCTGCGTGTACACGGGATTGATGGTTTACGTGTCATTGACATGTCGGTATGCCCTCAAGTCACCAGTGGCAATACCAATGCCGTTGCCATCATGATGGGAGAACGTGGTGCCGACCTGCTATTGGGTGTGCCACGCCAACACGCCATAGCAACACCAGAAACCGTTGCGGCATAAACCGGACAATAGACGATACACACTTTTTAGGACGACATGATGAGCAAAATCTCTTTGCTACCTGCAGTACAACAATTCCTCGACCGGCAACATGCCCATTTTATTGACGGCCAGGCTTATCTTGGCGACACGACACAATCAATTG
>JAATFN010000191.1 GCA_015655165.1 Betaproteobacteria bacterium
GGATGAGCCATCTATTGGGCTGGCACCTAAGTTGTTCAACGATTTATTACTGCCAATTCGCGAATTACAGCAAAAAACGGGCATGGCCATTTTGCTGGTCGAGCAGAATGTCAAGGCAGCTCTCAAGGTGTCCGACCGGGTTGTTGTGATGAAGTCTGGTGAAATTATTCGTCATGCTTTGCCCGAAGAACTGAGTGATAACGCAAAATTAATGGAGCTTTATTAATGGATGCTGTATTGAATGTGCCAGATCTGCTTGCTCGCAATGTTGAATTGTATGCAGAGAAAACGGCATTTATTGATGGTGATAGACATATCAGTTTTCGAGAATTCAACCGGATGGTTGCGAAAACTGCCGCTTGGCTTGTTTCTCAAGGTATTGGTCCTGGTGATGTGGTAGCCGTTTGGTTGGTCAATCGTATTGAGTGGTTGGCAATGTATGGCGGTTTGTCCCATATTGGGGCAACAATGATGACGGTGAATACGCGTTATCGTTCCCATGAACTGGAATATATTCTGGAGCGATCCAAAGCCAAGATGCTTGTATTGCAATTGAATTTCCGGAAAATAGATTTTCCTTCTGTGTTGCAAGGTGTCAATCCTGAACAAGCACCCTATTTACAAAAAATTGCTGTGGTTGACACCGATAACATACAGTTACCGGACATGATTCTGGGTAAGCCCACGATTTCCTTCAATCTTGAGGCGCTTGCTGATCAGGATGTACCTGTTACCGGGAATGCGGATTCTTTGAATATATTGTTTACAACATCGGGTACAACTGGCGGTCCTAAGTTAGTGGCACATCCGCAGCACACTGTAACGTTGCATAACCAGCGCACGGCAAAAGCCTATCGTTTTGAAGAAGAAGGGGTTTGTCTTCTTGCCGGTATTCCTTTTTGTGGTGTATTTGGTTTTTCTTCTGCGTTTGCAACGTTCTCTGCAGGAAAACCAGTCGTCATTATGGATACATTTGATGCCGAAGAAGCCATTGCATTGATTGGGAAACACCAGATTACGCACATGTTTGGCAGCGATGAATTATTTAGACGACTTGCTGAAGTTGCTGAGGGCGACAAGCCATTTCCTTCTGCCAGGATATTTGGATTTGCGACGTTTCATCCGGGTCTTAAAGAATTTGGTGAATCTGCATGGAAGCGGGGTATTCCGATGTTTGGTCTGTATGGATCCAGCGAAGTCAATGCACTGTTTTCCTTGCAACTGCCAGGTTATCCATTGGAAGAACGGATACTTGGAGGAGGGGTGCCAGCAAGTCCAGATGCAGAAATCAGGATCCGTGATATTGATACAGGCGAGATACTTCCTGTGGGAGAAAGCGGTGCAATTGAGATTCGTGCAAAGACCAACTTTACTTGTTATTTAAATAATCCGGAAGCGACAAAAAAAGCGATTGATGAGGACGGATTTTTTCGTACCGGTGATATAGGGTACTTGCGAGAAGATGGCAGCTTTGTTTATCAGACTCGTCAAGGAGATGCAATTCGTCTGGGAGGGTATTTGGTCAGTCCTGTCGAAATCGAGGAAGTCATCAAGCAAGTACCTGGTGTGTTGGATGTGCAGGTTGTATCAGTTGAAATTGGCAATCAGGTCAGAGCTGTTGCTTTTGCAATTCTGCAACATGGTGTGATGTTGGCAGAGCAGGAAATGATTGCAGCAGCTGCCAGTTCATTGGCCCCGTTTAAGGTGCCAGCCAGAGTGTGGATCATTAATGAGTTTCCGGCAACGCAAAGTTCGAATGGTACCAAGATCCAGCGTGCAAAGTTACGTGACATGGCAATGCAAAAAATGGCAGAGACAGTTGGTTAAACGGAGAGCAACAATATGGCATCGTATTATTTAGAGGATTTTGCAACCGACCAGATTTTTACCAGTTGTGGAAGAACCCTGACCGAGGCAGATCTGACATTTTTTTCGATGATTTCTGGAGACTGGAATCCGATTCATGCAGATGCTGAATTTTCAAAAAAAACACGGTATGGCCAGAGAGTTGTTCATGGTGCATTGGGCATTGCGATTAGTACTGGTATGTTGCATGAGCTGGGTATTTTCGAAAAATCTGCTATCGCCATGCTGGGATTTAAGAATTGGAATTTCTTGGAGCCATTATTTGTCGGCGATACAGTTCATTTGAGTCTAACTATTACAACGGTTTCATTAGGAAATAGCGGTCGAAGCGGTAAGGTTGGCCGTATTTTTAGATTGATCAACCAGCACGGAAAAGTGGTTCAAGAAGGTGAAAGCGACGTACTTGTATTAACCAAAAAAGGTGCACTAGAGCAAGCCTGAAGAAAAAATAGAATAAGGAAACAGTTATGTCTGATTTGGTGCTACGCAAAGATAAAGATGGATTGGCAACATTAACACTTAACCGTCCCGAAAAATTAAATGCATTGACTGTGCAGATGTTTGTTGAGTTACTTGATCATGTCAAGAACCTTGAAAAGGAAACTGACCATATTGGCGCAGTGGTCATTCGTGGTGCAGGGAAGTGCTTTTCTGCGGGGAATGATTTAAATGATCTGGCAACCGGTGTTGCTTTGCCTCGTCCAAACTTGCAGGCTTATACGATTCATTGCTTGGCCAATCTTCCTCAGCCGGTTATTTCTGCTGTGCACGGACATTGCTATACAGGTGCACTGGAACTGGCTTTGGCAGGCGATCTTATTCTTGCGGCTGAATCTTCCAGATTTGCTGATACCCATGCTACATGGGCACTGACACCAATATGGGGGATGAGTCAACGCTTACCCCGCCGTGTTGGTACAGCTAAAGCACGTGAAATGATGTTTTTGGGGCGTACGTATTCTGGTATTGAAGCAGAGGCAATGGGATTGGTCAATTTTTGCGTATCCGAAGATGTGTTTGATTCGGAACTTGAACTGGTGACAAGAACAATTCTGGACAGATCATGGTTTAGCCATCGGGCAAATAAGCAATTGCTTGCTAAAACAGATGGTTTGCCTGTTGATGCAGGGTTGGCGTATGAAGTCTTTTATACGCAAGGTAAGGGCCCTGATGTACAAGAGCGTATTAACGCATTTAAAAAATAGCAATGTAGGAAATCAAATGACGATTGTTGCGGCATTAAAAAATTTGACTTTACCAGTCATTGCTTCCCCAATGTTTCTTGTTTCCAATCCGGCCATGGTGATTGCGCAATGTTGCGCAGGGATAGTCGGATCAATGCCTGCATTAAACGCACGCCCACAAGAAAAACTGGATGTGTGGTTGACAGAGATCGAAGAGGGGATTGCTGCATATCGCAGAACACATCCTGACGCGGTGATTGGACCTTACGCAATTAATTTGATTGTCCATCAATCCAATGAGCGACTGATGGATGATCTGGATGTTTGTGTCAGGCACCGTGTACCAGTTGTGATTACATCACTTCATTCTCCGGAGGTGGTTGTTCATCAGGTACATGCCTATGGCGGTATTGTGTTGCACGATGTCACAACGATACGACATGCAGAAAAAGCGATTGCTGCTGGTGTAGATGGTTTGATACTTGTCTGCGCAGGTGCAGGTGGGCATGCCGGAGCACTCAGCCCATTTGCACTGGTCAACGAAGTCAGATCCATGTATGACGGCATGATCATTTTGGCCGGCGCTATTGTTAATGGTCGACATATCTTTGCAGCCCAGACAATGGGATGTGATCTGGTCTATATGGGGACACGTTTTATTGCATCGGCAGAATCTGCTGCTGTGCCCGAATATAAACAAATGATCGTGGGTTCTACCGCAGCAGATATTTTGTATACACCGTATTTCTCAGGGGTGAATGGTAACTACCTGAAACCAAGTATCCGCGCAGCCGGACTGGATCCTGAAAATTTACAGGAAAACAATACGGATGTTAATTTTTCCAAGCCAAAAAAATGGAAAGACATATGGGGGAGTGGTCAGGGAGTGGGTGGCATTCATTCTGTATTACCGGTTGCTGACATTGTCGCAGGACTAAGCGTGGAGTATCGGGAAGCGCGTCGCAACATGGTTGATATGCCGTGATGCACAAAGAGGGATTGGAGGGACAATCATGGCAATTGATTACGAAAAACTGAAAAACTGGTCATTTCCTGTGCTGGAGCAACATTATTCAGAAAAAGACACAATCCTGTATGCCTTGGGGATTGGTGTGTGTCTTGATCCTGTCGATCCATACCAGTTGCGGTATGTTTATGAACATGGGTTGCAGGTATTACCTAGTATGGCAGCAGTGTTAGTCCATCCTGGCTTGTGGATGGCGCATCCAGATACCGGTATCGATATGTTGAAGGTTGTGCATGGCGAGCAAAAAATACGCATTCATAGCATGCTTGCGCCAAGCGGAACGGTGATTGGCAACATCCGGGTAACGCATGTCATTGACAAGGGGGCAGACAAAGGTGCGCTTGTGGTTGTCCAGCGCGATATCATTGATAAAAGAACAGATACATTATTGGCGACAGTTGAGCAAACAAGCTTTTGCCGTGCTGATGGTGGGTTTGCGACCAGTGCCAACCCTGGGGACAAGCTGACTGCAACGGAAACCTATGCGCCTGATCGTGTACCGGATAATGTGTGTGATATGGCAACCCGCCCTGAAATGGCATTGATCTATCGTCTTTCCGGAGATGGAAATGCTTTTCGTAGCTATCCAAGCTGATGATGACGAGGTCTTGTTGGGTCAGGAAGTCTCTATCGACCTGGAAGAGGTCAATTGTCGTGACCCCTCCCGGCATATTGAGTGTAATGTCGTCTCTTTCGGGCAAATTGAGGATTGTTATTTGTATCTCCTCGTTGTAGACAAGCCTTTGTATGTACGAAAGCAGAAAAATATCTTTCTCGCTCAGGAAAGGGATGAAGACCTCGTCAAGTTTGCGAAGCTCTTTACCGATTAACACTCATGTTGGTATTTTTACTTTTGACAGGATAAACCGGATGAAC
>JAATFN010000404.1 GCA_015655165.1 Betaproteobacteria bacterium
CCATATGCCGAGAATATCCTCGCATATGGTCCAGCACGTAGCGGCAAGACTGCCGCATTCTGTGCGAACATCGCAAACCGAATGATGATGTATCCGGGCACCACGTTTTGGGTGCGTGGCACCGGTACAGCTTCCCATATCTTTATATTGCCATCGTCCAGGCGGGAATAGGCGCCAGGAAATGGATTGAATGCACGCACACGACGTGCGAGCACATCAGCCGGTTGCGACCAGTCAATGAACGCTTCGTCTTTACTGATCTTGTTGGCATAGGTAACACCCACTTCAGGTTGGGGCATGGCGGTCAACGATGACAACCGCGATAAGGCGTCGACAATCAAACGCCCGCCCATGTCCGCTAATGCATCGTGCAGTGATCCGGTTGTTGCAGTCGGTGTAATCGGCAAACGATCCATCAACAGCATGGGTCCGGTATCCAACCCTTCTTCCATTTGCATGATCGTCACACCAGTCTCGGCGTCACCAGCTTCAATGGCGCGGTGGATTGGTGCGGCACCACGCCAACGCGGTAGTAATGAAGCATGAATATTGATGCACCCATGTACAGGTATCTCCAGCACACTGCGCGGTAAAATCAATCCGTAAGCGGCTACTACCATCACGTCGTATGGTGTACTGCGCAACAAGTCATGCGCCTCTTGTGCCACATCCGGATACTTGCCATCCAAACGCAACGACACCGGTTGCGCCACCGGTGTGTGATGTGCCAGCGCGCATTGTTTAACAGGCGACGCCTGCAATTGCATTCCACGCCCTGCGGGGCGATCCGGTTGGGTTAACACGAGGTCAATCTCGTGGCCTGCATCATAGAGCGCGTTAAGCGCCACAGCAGCGAATTCTGGCGTGCCGGCAAATACTATTTTCATATGAATAAACTCAATGTGATCAATCAGGCGCGCAGCTTACTGCTCACCGTTTCTTTTTTTATGCGGTGCACGTGCAAATACAAAATCATATACACAATTCGGCAATAAACGTAACAGCTTTGCTACATACCCCATCTGCCAGGGAATCACACGGTAGCTCTGTTTGCGATCAATCGTTTTAATGACTTGACGCGCAAATTTGTCGACCGGCATTAAAAACGGCATACGGTAACTATTGATCTGCGTCATCGGAGTATCGATATAACCCGGCACAATCGTGACAACACCAATACCACTACTACGTAATTCGACACGCAGCGACTCGCAATAACTGATGACTGCCGCTTTCGATGCACTGTAGGCTTCTGCACCGGGCAGACCCCGAATCCCGGCGACGCTGCCAATACCGACCAAACGACAAGAACGCGTTGGCGCCTGTGCTTTCATGCTCGCAATAAAAGGCATAAATGTGGCGACAGTTGCACAAACATTAATCTCGATGATGCGTTTAAATACTGGCAGATCTTCTGTGAACTCTGTTAACGTACCCTGGGAAATGCCGGCATTGGCAATCACAATATCCGCACCACCTTCTGCTGTGATGAAGTGTTGTGCAGCAAGTGCCAAAGCCTCGCTATCGGTTACATCCAAGACATAGACATGATGCTGCGCGCTATTGGGCAATGTCATACGTAGCGCCTCCAACGCATCGGCTCTGCGTGCAACTAGCCCTAATACCGCACCTTGCTGTGCATATTGTCTGACTAATGCCTGACCGATGCCACTAGAGGCTCCTGTAATAAAAACACGTTGCATAATGTCCCCAAGAAAAAAGTCCGTCCTCTTGCGAAGAACGGACTGTGGTGTCGTGCATTAAACGCGTCAGTGCATGCGTTTATTTTTTCTGGGCAGGCGCAGCACCTTTGCTTTGCTCGCCAGCAGTGCGGGCGATCAGATAGTCCAGTACTTGCAATGTCGCAGCCTGCTGCATTGACTCTGGCTGGTTGGCCAGCGACCCTGCAACCAAACCAGGTGACGTGATGTATTTCCCGCCAATGGCCAGCATTGGCACACTATCGACCTGATACAGGTCTTGCAATTGTGTCGCACGACGTGCTTTGGTCTGAACCCCAAAGGAATTATAGACATCCAGGAATTTCTGTTTGTCGATCCCTTGTTTTTCGATAAAGGCCAAAATCGTTTTATCTGTATTCACACGTTGACGGTCTGCATGAATTGCCTGAAACACTTTTGGATTCACCTCTTCTTTTTTACCCAATGCTTCTAACGAGTAAAACAGTTTTTGTTGCGGAAAAAATGTGTCGCGGAAAGAAATCGGCACTTGTTTGAAGTCGATCTTGTCGCCTTGTTTCTTAACCCAGCCAGTAATGATAGGATCAAACGCCGCGCAATGCGGGCAGTCGTACCACATGAATTCAATCACTTCAACCTTGGCCCCGGAACTCGTTGCTTGCGGTTTGGCCAGTGTCTTGTAATCAACGCCGTCTTGCGGATTTGCAGGGGTTGCACTCGCTGTCAGCGCGATCAACCCAACACTGACTGCAGCTAGCATGTGCCGAATAAAACGCATAATCTATCCTTTCAATTGATCAAACATAACCACATTATTTAGGTGCGCGAATGATGGCAAATTCAACACCACTTTCCGACAATCTTCCACGCATTTTGTTCATCGCATCGGCCTGTGCATAAGGCCCTAACCGTACACGGTATAGCGTACCGCTATCGGCTTGTCTTTCTGTAATTGTTGCCTCGAACCCCATCAATGCCAGACGGGCACGTTCACTTTCTGCATCATTCCATGCACGAAAAGCACCAGCTTGTAAATAATAAATCCATTTGTCGTCAGTAGGAGCAACCTTGGCAGGTGTTTCGGCGACGCTTTGACTAGCTTGTGGCTTAAATTCCGAAACAGGGGCCGTCTGCGGCGCATTCGCGACAATCGGCCTGTCTACTGGACGTGTGCCATACATTGGACGATTCGGGTCATCAATCTTACCACCAGGTACTTGCGTACGCTCTTGTTTACCGACCTTGTCCACAAACGGCACTGGATTTTGGGTAATCATCAATGCAACGACCACCGCAATACCCAACCCGAGAACCAGACCAATAATCAATCCGAGCAGCGTACTGCCATTCTGACGGTGGTAATTCGCGTTCCAATATTCCATGTTCACTCGCTTACATTCTTGATGGCGTGGATACACCAATCAATGTTAAACCATTACGCAATACTTGACGTGTTGCATGCATCAATGCCAAACGGGCCATCTTGGTCGGTTCATCGTCGACCAGTACACGTTCTGCATTATAGTAACTATGCAGTTCACCGGCCAGATCACGTAGATAAAACGCCACCTGATGCGGGCCCAGTTCCTGTTGGGCACGCGAGAGCATTTCCGGATACTCCGCCAGTTTTGCCAGCAACGTCATTTCACGTGGGGCTGTTAATGGCGATAAGTCACTCACCTGATCCAGTATACTTTCGTCCCCACCCCACTGTCTTAGCACTGCACAAATGCGCGCATACGCATACTGCACATAATAGACCGGATTTTCGTCCGATTGTGCCAACGCCAGATCCACATCAAAGACAAACTCGGAATCGGCTTTACGCGAAATCAAGAAAAACCGCACGGCATCACGTCCGCGTGTCAGATCTCCGGTGCTTTGTTCACCATTGGACCACTCGATCAAATCACGCAATGTCACATAAGAGCCGGCACGTTTGGAAATCTTGACTTCCTCGCCGTTTTTTAGCACCGTGACCATCTTATGCAGGACATAGTCCGGGTAACCCTTGGGAATGCCGACATCAGATGCCTGCAAACCAGCCCGAACACGTGCAATCGTACCGTGGTGGTCACTACCCTGAATATTGATTGCTTTGCCGTAACCGCGCTGCCATTTGACAATGTGGTACGCCACATCCGGTACAAAGTAGGTATATGTGCCATCGCTTTTACGCATGACGCGATCCTTATCGTCTCCATACTCTGTCGTACGCAACCATAATGCCCCGTCTTCCTCATAGGTCTTTCCCGCCTTGATCAAACCATCGACAGTAGCGGTGACTTTACCGTCATTATATAAGGAAGACTCAAGGTAATAATTATCGAAC
>JAATFN010000410.1 GCA_015655165.1 Betaproteobacteria bacterium
AAATATTGCCGCACTCGCCAATGACGACGCAATCAATATACTGAATGCTTTTAATGATGAAACACTTTATGCCACACCCGATGGCCGTGTTTTTATCGTAGATGGTGACAAAGCCTATAACCCTGAAACGGGACAGACAGAAGCAGTGCCTGATGATGCCGATGGCATCGTGATGAATAACCGCTTACGTGGTGCTGTTGCCAATGCACTATCCGGTTTGCGGTTGTTTTCAAAGGATGCGAATGAACGCATGACAGCGGCAAATGCTTTATTGAAAAATGCCAGTGCCGGACAGTTGCCGCTGGTATAAAAAGCATTCATGCAAGAGACGCAACCTGAGATACAGGCAGTATTATTGTTGGTACGTGCAACGATCAATCTGCATTCCGATGATGCTGCAGCAAGAAAAGATGCAGTCACAGCATTAGCCAAGACGACTAATGCATCCCTGGTGCCAGTATTGGCCAATATGCTGTTAAAGAATCCTGATGGCTCCTTTGTCGAACCGGATGCACAAGTGCGTGCCGAAGTAGACAACACGTTGGCAGCGTTAAAGACCCATTTGGCACGCGTTGATTTCGCAGGCAAAGTATTTTATGGCGTTTCATTGGGTAGCGTATTGCTGCTGGCGGCATTGGGGCTTGCCATTACGTTCGGGTTAATGGGCATCATCAATATGGCACATGGTGAAATGCTGATGATTGGTGCCTATACAACCTATGTCTGTCAGCTCGTTTTCCGACATTATTTTCCAGGGGCCATTGATGCATATTTATTGGTGGCGTTGCCAGCCGCATTTATTGTGACGGCATGCGTAGGCATTGTGCTTGAACGTCTTGTCTTGCGTTGGCTATATGGCAGACCGCTTGAAACATTGTTATGTACCTGGGGTATTAGTCTGGTGTTAATGCAGTCGGTACGCTCGATATTCGGTGCGCAAAACGTCGAGGTTGCCAATCCTGCATGGATGTCTGGTGGTGTGACTGTGATGGGTTCTCTGGTGTTGTCTTATAACCGGATTGTCATTATCGGATTCTCTTTGTGTGTGGTGTTGGCTGTGTGGCTGATTTTAAATAAAACCCGTTTGGGCTTGTTTGTACGGGCGGTCACTCAAAACCGCAGAATGGCAGATTGTGTTGGGGTGTCAACGAGCAAGATCGACATGATGACGTTCGGTCTTGGGTGTGGCATCGCAGGTCTTGGTGGTGTCGCACTCTCGCAACTGGGCAATGTCGGCCCGGATCTGGGGCAAGGCTACATTGTCGACTCCTTTATGGTAGTGGTGTTAGGCGGTGTCGGTCAGTTGGCAGGTACCGTCATTGCCGCATTCGGTTTGGGAGAGCTCAATAAGTTTTTAGAGCCGGCAACAGGCGCGGTACTCGCTAAAATCATGGTACTGGTCTTGATCATCATCTTTATCCAGAAGCGTCCGCAAGGCTTATTTGCGTTAAAAGGCAGGAGCGTAGAATGATGCAGTCCCTACTAGTGCGACCTTCTTTATTCTCCAAACCTGTGTGGACCGGTATTCTAGTCTGTACAGTCATACTGGCATTGTTGCCGGTAATGAATCTGGCATTTCCTGCCGGTCATGCATTGCATATTTCCAGCTATACCATTGCGCTAATCGGCAAATTCATGTGTTATGCCCTGGCAGCGCTGGCACTGGATCTGGTGTGGGGGTACACAGGTATCCTGTCCTTGGGGCATGGTGTATTTTTTGCGCTGGGTGGTTATGCACACGGGATGTATCTCATGCGTGCGATTGGTACTGATGGTGTTTATCAAAGTCGTTTACCCGACTTTATGGTGTTTTTGAACTGGAAAGATTATCCGTGGTACTGGTGGATGACAGAACATTTCTGGTTTGCCATGCTGCTGGTGGTATTGGTACCTGGTGCACTGGCATTTGTTTTTGGTTTTTTTGCATTTCGTTCGCGTATTAAAGGTGTGTATTTTTCGATCATCACGCAAGCGATGACGTTTGCCTTCATGTTGCTGTTTTTTAGAAACGATACCGGCTTTGGTGGCAATAACGGCTTTACCGATTTTAAGCGGATTTTAGGGTACACGATCACAGATGCATCGACCAAAGCCGTGCTTTATACGGTGACATTATTGGTACTGTTTGGGGCATTGCTGATGTGCCGCATGATAGTGACGTCCAAGCTTGGCAGAGTATTGCAAGGTGTACGTGATTCAGAATCCAGACTGATGTTTATCGGGTATAACCCGCTGTGGTTCAAACTCTTTGTCTGGACAGTCTCGGCCATGCTGTGCGGTATTGCCGGTGCGTTGTATGTACCGCAGGTAGGCATTATCAATCCATCCGAGATGTCGCCTGCGAACTCGATTGAAATGGTCATCTGGACGGCTGTAGGAGGGCGTGGCACCTTGCTGGGGCCTATTATCGGCGCATTTTCCGTGAATGGCCTGAAAAGCTGGTTTACTGCGGCATTTCCCGATTTATGGCTGTATGTACTGGGCTTGCTGTTTATACTGGTGACACTCTTTATGCCACAAGGCATTGTCGGTCTTGTCCAGAAATTCAAGAAAAACAGTCTTTCCAAGGAGGCTGTATGAGTGAAGCTGCTATTGTGCGAGACGTTGATGCTTCAGGCAGTCAAGGGTATTCCTATGACCGTTTCAAGCAGGAAGGTACCGATACGAGTCATGGCGTGATTCTTTATCTGGAAAACATTACCGTATCGTTTGATGGTTTTAAAGCAATTAACAACTTGAATCTGGATATTTCAGTTGGCGAGTTACGTTGCATTATTGGACCAAATGGTGCCGGCAAGACAACGATGATGGATGTGATTACCGGTAAAACCAGACCGACGTCCGGCACGGCTTTTTTCGGGCAAACTATTGATCTGACGAAAATGACCGAGTATGAAATCGCACATGCCGGTATCGGACGCAAGTTCCAGCGACCAACGGTGTTTGAACAGCACACTGTTTTCGAAAACCTCGAACTTGCCATGAAAACCGACAAGCGTGTGAAGCCGACACTTTTCGCACGTCTTGACAGTGAACAAATCGGACGTATCGAAGAAATTCTGACATTGATTCGCTTGCGCGATCAGGCGCAGCGCTTGGCTGGTTTATTGTCTCATGGACAAAAGCAGTGGCTGGAGATTGGCATGCTGTTAATGCAAGAGCCACAATTGATTTTGCTTGATGAGCCTGTTGCAGGTATGTCGGACGCCGAAACGGCACGTACGGCAGAACTGTTGAATGATTTGCGCGGCAAGCATTCGATTATTGTGGTGGAACATGATATGGGCTTTGTCGAAGAAATCGCGCAAGGCGGTAAGGTGACGGTGCTCCATGAAGGTGCTGTATTAGCTGAAGGAACAATGCAGCAAGTGCAATCGGATGAGCGTGTGATTGAAGTCTATCTGGGGCGATAAACAAAATGCTGGAAGTGAAACAACTCAATCAATATTACGGTTCTTCGCATACTTTAAAAGATGTTTCCATGTCGCTTGAAAAAGGTAAATGCATGGCACTCCTTGGGCGTAATGGCGTCGGTAAAACAACGTTATTAAAGTGCCTGATGGGAGTGTTGCCGACGGCTTCAGGCAGTATGTTGCTAGACGATGTCGATATCACAAAATTAAAGCCGCATCAGCGTGCAAAGCTTGGTATTGCCTATGTCCCACAAGGTCGTGAGATTTTTGCACGATTGACTGTAGAGGAAAATATGTTAATGGGCATGGCAACCAAGTCGGGAAAGCAAGCATCGATCATCTCGGAAGAAGTCTATACGCTTTTTCCTGTCTTAAAAGAAATGCTGCATCGGCGTGGCGGAGATTTGTCTGGCGGACAGCAGCAGCAACTGGCCATTGCCCGTGCATTGCTGGCAGAGCCTAAACTGATTATTCTTGACGAACCGACCGAAGGTATTCAGCCATCAATCATCAAGGATATCGGACGGGTCATTCGTTTGTTGAAAGAGAAGGGCAATATCGGTATTTTACTGTGCGAACAGTATTTTGATTTTGCGCGTGAACTGGCTGATGATTTTGTGGTGCTCTCGCGTGGCGAAGTTGTCGCGCGCGGCAAGCAACATGAGATGGACGACGAGTCAGTGAAACGACATTTAACGGTGTAACAAGTATAAAAAAAGCCCGAGATAAAATCGGGCTTTTTTACCATGCGCTTTTTATGGCGCACTAAGCAAAGAGTATTATTGTACTTTTGCTTTTTTACGCAGATCTTCCTGGAAGGCTTGCAGTTTGCCTTGTTGGATGACTTCTGTCAGTTGTGGTTTCATTTCGTCGAATGTTGACACTTTGGCAGGACGTACATCTTCGAGTTTGATGACGTGGAAACCAAATTGTGTTGCGACAGGCACTTCTGTGATTTCGCCTTTTTTCAGTTTTACCAGTGCATCAGCAAATGGTTTAACGAATGAAGCAGGTGAAACCCAATCCAGATCGCCACCGTTAGCAGCAGAACCTGGGTCTTTGGATTGTTTCGCCAAATCTTCAAACTTGGTACCGGCCTTCAGTTTTGCAATGATGGCTTTCGCATCATCTTCTTTTTCAACCAGAATGTGGCGAGCATGGTATTCCTTGTCACCGACAACTGCTTTATAACGCTCGTATTCGGACTTCAGATCCGCGTCGGATACCGGGTTTTTCTTCAGGTAGCTAGCAACCAGACCACGCATGATAATTGACTGACGTGCCAATTCAAGCTGGTTTTTTACTTCAGCGCTATTTGGGATGCCTTGTTTTTCTGCTTCCTGGATCAATACTTCACGATTGATCAACTCTTCTTTAACGGCATTACGCAACTGCGGACTATCAGGTTGTCCTTGTGCCGCCATTTGTTGAACCATGGCATCCAAGCGTGAGGATGGAATCGCTTTTCCGTTAACCACGGCGATGTTTTGAGCCAGAACAGGCAGTGCAGCCATCGCAAATAATGCTACTAACAGGCGAGCAGGTTTTAAAATAATTATTACGTCCTAAAAAATAAAGGAAATGGATGAAACGATGCGGTTCGGTATGGAAATCGTCTTAATCTGTTAATTCCGACGGCGTAAAAGCCGTAATTGCCAGCGCATGAATTTCTCTCTGAAGCAAATCAGACAGACAATCATACACCAGTCTGTGGCGCGCGAGACGATTTTTACCTTCAAATAAAGTCGTAACCAAACGTATCCGATAATGACCGCCACCCGATGCAGCGCCTACATGTCCGGCATGTAGTGCTGAATCATCATCTACTAGACATTCGGTCGGGGAAAAAGTTGCGATCAGACGCGCCTCGATCAACTGGGGCATGGTGGTCATTTCCCGTCTTTCAGATACTTGGACAAATACAAACTTTGCAAGATGATAAAAGCAAACATGAGTCCCATGCCGCCAAACATTTTGAAGTTGACCCATGTATCCGTTGCAAAGTTATACGCAACATACAGGTTTAAAAATCCCATCAACACAAAAAATCCTGTCCATGCCAGATTCAGTTTATGCCAGACCAAATGAGGTAATGTAATCTGTTTTTCCATCATGGTTTGTACCAGATTCTTTTTGGCAAACAGCTGGCTAAAGAGTAATCCTGCCGCAAAACACCAGTACAGAATGGTCGGTTTCCATTTGATGAACATCTCGTCATGAAAATAGATTGTTGCACCACCAAACAGAACAATAATCGCTAAAGATACCCATAACATGCCGTCAATTTTCTTTCTTTTGAGCAATAAATAGCCAATCTGGCCTAGGGATGCGAGGATGGCAATTGCCGTTGCTAAAAGAATTGGCGCTTGTGAGGTCGTAATTTCACCACCGGCAATGAATCCGGACAAATAGTGCGATGCGATGGCTTGTGCGGAGTCCGCATTACT
>JAATFN010000198.1 GCA_015655165.1 Betaproteobacteria bacterium
GTTAACTGGCTTGCCTTTTTGGTAGGGTTCATTGCTGTATTGAAGAGTTATTTAATTTTATTATTTAGACATTAATTATGACTGCAGCTGTACATGCACCTACTCCAACGGAGTATATCGTCCACCATTTGGGGAATTTGTCGACGAAGCATCAAGAAAACATCGTCGATTTTTCCATTTTGAATCTGGACACCATTTTTTGGTCATTGGTATGTGGCATTGTCGCCTGCGCAACGCTGTTTGTTGCCGCGCGCCGTGCCACCTCTGGTGTGCCGGGGCGTTTTCAGGCAGCCATTGAGGTGTTGGTGGAAATGGTCGAAGACCAGTCTAAGTCTTTGGTGCATGGAGATCGCCGTTTTATTGCACCATTGGCACTGATGATTTTCATATGGGTTGCGTTAATGAACTGTCTGGATTTCTTGCCGGTGGATTTAGGGAGCACTGTTGCTACTTGGCTGGGTAATCCTAATGCCTATCATCGCATTGTTCCTACGGCTGATTTGAACGGTACAGTAGGGATTGCATTGGGTGTGTTGACACTGATGTTGTATTTCAGTTTCAAGATTAAGGGCTTCGGTGGTTTTTTACATGAATTGTTTACTGCACCATTTGGTCCTTGGTTGGCGCCTTTCGATTTCTTGTTGAATATCATCGAATTTGTGGCTAAAACTGTGTCTTTGGCAATGCGACTGTTCGGTAATATGTATGCCGGTGAACTGGTATTCATGTTGATTGCTTTGCTGGGCGCTACCGCCACGACACTTGGCTTTATGGGCCAAGTTGTTGCAGGGTCATTATGGGCAATTTTCCATATTCTGATCGTGTTTTTGCAAGCGTTTATCTTTATGATTCTCACGCTGGTCTATTTGGGTCAGGCGCATGACACTCACTAATTGTGGGTAGTTGACGTGGTATCGCATTCGTTTTTTGTATTTGCAATTTGTAGTATTTAACTTAACTTTAAGGAATTATCATGACTGATGTCTCTTTCGTTGCTTTGGCTTGTGGTTTGATCATTGGCTTGGGTGCAATCGGTGCTGCTCTTGGTATCGCCATTATGGGCGGTAAGTACCTCGAGGCATCAGCACGTCAGCCAGAATTGATGAATGCATTGCAAGCGAAAATGTTCGTTTTGGCTGGTTTGATCGATGCTGCGTTCTTGATCGGTGTTGGTATTGCTATGTTGTTTGCATTTGCAAATCCGTTCATTGCTAAGTAATTTGTGCCGCATAACTGGTTTCTGGATAGATCGGAAATGCGGTAAAGTCATTCTGAGAAGGAAATAACCGTGAACTTAAATGCAACATTGATTGCGCAGTTTGTGGTCTTCTTTATTCTCGCCGGTTTTACGATGAAATTCGTTTGGCCGCCGTTGATGAAGGCGCTTGATGAGCGTGCGAAGAAGATTGCAGACGGTTTGGCGGCAGCAGATCGCGGCAAAGCTGATTTGGCAGCTGCAGAAAAGCGTGTTCAGGCCGAACTGGCAACAGCACATGAAGCCGGTATGCAACGCATTGGCGATGCCGAGAAACGTGCCCAGTTAATTATTGATGAAGCGAAGCAGACAGCCTCGGCAGAAGCTGCGCGTATTATCGCTGATGCAAAAGCAGAAGCGGATCGTCAGGTCGAAAAAGCACGTGATGACTTGCGTAACCAGATCGCTGTGTTGGCAGTGAAAGGTTCTGAGCAGATTTTGAAGCGTGAAATCAACGAATCAGTCCATGCTGATTTATTGAACCGTCTGAAAGCAGAGCTGTAATATGGCTGAATTTGCTACCATCGCCCGCCCTTATGCAGAAGCACTGTTCCGTGTGGCTAAGTCCGGTAATTTAGCAGCTTGGTCCGATCTTGTTTCCCAGATGGCTCAAGTAGCGACATATCCCGATATTAAGGCATTAGCTCACAATCAGTTGGTGTCTGACGAGCAACTGGCCGATACATTTGTAGCGGCATTGGGTTCGTCAATTACAGCTGAAGCGAAGAACTTGATTTCTGTATTGACAGATAACGATCGTTTGACGCTGTTGCCTGAAATTGCCGAGCAGTTTCATGCTCTGAAAAATGCCGATGCCGGATCTGCCGATGTGCAGATCGAAAGTGCATTTGCTTTGACAGATGCGCAGTTGAAGGATCTGGTCGTATCATTGGAAAAAAAATTCGGTTGCAAGCTTAATCCCACAGTAACAATCAATGAAGCATTGATCGGTGGTGTTAGTGTGACTGTCGGCGACGAAGTGTTCGATACATCGGTGCGTGCGAAGCTGCAACAGTTACAGGCTGCATTGGCTGCGTAACGGGCTTTAGGGCACCTGCGAAAGAAACAATTTTTAGGAGTTAGTATGCAACTCAACGCGTCTGAAATCAGTGAGCTGATCAAGAGCCGGATTCAAGGCCTTGATGATAGTGCTGAAATTCGCAATCAAGGTACGGTCATTTCCGTGTCCGACGGTATCTGCCGCATTCACGGTCTGTCCGACGTTATGCAAGGCGAGATGCTGGAATTCCCAGGTAATACTTACGGTCTGGCGCTGAACTTGGAGCGTGATTCTGTTGGTGCTGTTATTCTGGGTGCTTATGAGCATATTTCCGAAGGCGATACAGTCAAGTGTACCGGTCGTATTCTGGAAGTGCCAATCGGTCCTGAATTAAAGGGGCGTGTCGTTAATGCACTGGGTCAGCCAATCGATGGTAAGGGTCCGATCAACACCAAGTTGACAGCCCCGATCGAAAAAATCGCCCCAGGCGTGATTGCACGTCAATCTGTTGACCAGCCTTTGCAAACAGGTCTGAAGTCAATCGATGCAATGGTACCGATCGGCCGTGGTCAACGTGAATTGATCATTGGTGACCGCCAGACAGGTAAAACTGCTGTTGCGATCGACACGATCATCAGCCAAAAAGGTCAAGGCGTAACATGTATTTATGTTGCGATCGGCCAAAAAGCGTCTTCCATCAAGAACGTTGTACGTTCTTTAGAGCAGCATGGTGCGCTGGAATACACAATTATCGTTGCGGCTACCGCATCTGAATCGGCAGCGTTGCAATACGTTTCTGCTTATTCAGGTTGTGCGATGGGCGAATACTTCCGCGATCGTGGTGAAGATGCATTGATCGTCTATGACGATCTGTCCAAACAAGCTGTGGCATACCGTCAGGTATCCTTGCTGTTGCGTCGTCCGCCAGGTCGTGAAGCATATCCTGGTGATGTGTTCTATCTGCACAGCCGCCTGCTGGAGCGTGCAGCACGTGTTAATGCCAACTATGTCGAAGCATTCACCAAAGGTGAAGTCAAGGGCAAAACAGGTTCCCTGACAGCATTGCCGATTATTGAAACACAAGCTGGCGACGTTTCTGCATTCGTGCCAACAAACGTGATTTCGATTACCGACGGTCAGATCTTCCTGGAAACATCGTTGTTTAATGCCGGTATCCGTCCTGCGATTAATGCCGGTATTTCTGTGTCCCGCGTTGGTGGTGCAGCACAAACCAAAGTGATCAAGAGTTTGTCCGGCGGGATTCGTACCGACTTGGCACAATATCGTGAATTAGCTGCGTTTGCGCAATTCGCTTCTGATCTGGACGAAGCGACCCGTAAGCAGTTGGATCGTGGTGCACGTGTGACAGAGCTGTTAAAGCAAGGTCAATATGCACCATTGCCAGTGTCATTGATGGCTGTGTCGTTGTTCGCGGTCAACAAGGGTTTCCTGGATGATGTCGAAGTCAAGAAGGTGTTGTCTTTCGAAGCTGGCGTGCATAGCTTCATGAAGACCAGTCATGCTGCTTTGTTGCAGAAGATTGAAGACACCAAGAAATTGGACAAGGATGATGAAGCTGCATTGTCAGCTGCGATTGCCGATTTCAAAAAATCCGGCGCGTACTAACTTTTACTGACAGCTTAAGGAGTATGACTCATGGCTACAGGTAAAGAGATACGTGGCAAGATCAAAAGCGTAGAAAATACGAAGAAGATCACAAAGGCGATGGAAATGGTCGCTGCATCGAAAATGCGTAAAGCGCAGGATCGTATGCTAGCGGCCAGACCATATAGCGATCGTGTTCGCAACATAGCTGCGAATCTGTCGCAAGCCAATCAGGAGTATTCGCATCCGTTTCTGGTCAAGCAAGAAGGTGCAAACAAGGTAGGTTTCATTATTGTCACAACCGATAAAGGTTTATGTGGCGGTATGAATACCAATTCCTTGCGTGCGGTAACTGGCAAGATCCGTGAATTGGAAGCGCAGGGCAAGCATGCTGAAATTGTTGCTATTGGCAATAAAGGATTTGGCTTTTTAAACCGTATCGGTGCAAAAGTGGTGTCACACGTCACGCAATTAGGTGACACACCACACTTGGAAAAGCTGATCGGGCCGGTCAAAGTGTTGCTTGATGCGTATCAGGAAGGGCAGCTGGATGCGGTGTATGTAGTGTATACGAAGTTCATCAATACGATGAAACAGGAACCTACTATCACCCAGTTACTGCCTTTGACAGCCGATACGTTGAAAGCGGACGAAAACGCACATGACTGGGACTATATTTACGAACCGGATGTAGAAAGTGTCATCGACGAATTATTGATTCGTTATGTTGAGGCACTGATCTACCAAGCGGTTGCAGAGAATATGGCATCCGAACAGTCGGCACGTATGGTTGCAATGAAAGCAGCAAGTGACAACGCTGGTAACGTGATTGGCGAGTTGAAGTTGGTGTACAACAAGACCCGTCAGGCAGCGATTACCAAGGAACTGTCTGAGATCGTCTCCGGTGCGGCAGCGGTGTAAAGACATTTTGCAGAGATGCGTAACAGTATTTAACTTTATATATTGAAGGAACGAAAATGGCTGATGGCAAAATCGTTCAGTGTATCGGTGCAGTGGTTGACGTAGAGTTTCCGCACAATGCATTGCCAAAAATATACGATGCTTTGAAATTAGAAGGTTCGGAACTGACATTGGAAGTCCAGCAACAGCTGGGTGACGGTGTGGTTCGTACCATTGCGTTGGGTTCATCTGACGGTTTGCGTCGTGGTCTGACAATCAAAAACACAGGAAAGCAAATTACTGTGCCTATCGGTAAGGCGACTTTAGGTCGCATTATGGATGTGCTGGGTAATCCTATCGATGAATGCGGCCCTGTTAGCCACGAGCAAACAGCTCAAATTCACCGTGTTGCACCTGCATATGATGAACTGTCCCCA
>JAATFN010000192.1 GCA_015655165.1 Betaproteobacteria bacterium
ATGGGCCGTTCGGCCGCTACTTCGCCTTCCGTGATCCGTTCGGCTACACGATCACCGTCCATACAAAATGACCGGCAACCGCTACTGGATTGGCGTTGCCAGCCGCGAGCATGTCAAGATCGCGAAGGTCGGTGGCTTCTGCCAGTTTTGCCATGGCAAGGAGCCGCCGGTCCGGCGTCTGGCCGAAGGTGATGGGCTCGTATATTATTCGCCGCGTGAAGGCATGGGCACGGGCGCTGCAGTTCGTAGCTTTACTGCGATCGGGCGAGTTCAGCCGGGTAAGACATACCAGGCCGAACAGTCCGCATGTTTTATCCCATCGCGCAGGGATGTTGATTACTGGTCGGCCATAGATGCGCCAATAGCGCCATTGCTTGGGATGCTGTCGTTCACAGCAGGCAACGCCAATTGGGGCTGGCGCATGCGGCAGGGGTTCTTTGAGATTAGTCAGGCAGACTTCATGATGATCGCACAGGCAATGAAGGCACAAGAAGCAACGTGTGAATAAGGCCATGATGCGTGAGGCATGGCAGATATCATTCGAACACCTCGTGATCTATACGTGACCTCGCCCCACTACCCAAGGCTTTTTACCACTTGGGCATCCTTCGGCGAAGTGCCAAGTTGGCGTCATTGTGAACCAAAAAAAGCCAGTACTTCATCACGTACAGCCCATGTGTCACGCTCACCCAGACTGATTAATTCCTTGGTAAACCCTTTTTCAAACAGTAAATAAGAGGCTAAAGCAGCGCCTCGGGCTTCTGTCGCACCGATGCCTCCCAACATAATACGGATTGGTGCCGGTAAATACTTCACACGTCTGCTGGCAATTTCATCAATCCGCTCGGAGGGTGAGATCACCAACGTTTTTATCGTACGCAACTTGGTTTGCATCTGTTGTTCCGGTGTTAATAGCGACAAGGTCTGATTAACCCGTTGTGTGCGTTCGATGTCAGCTGCCAGACCATCCAGAAAGATACTGGACAAGGCATGACCGGCAATTTGTGCCAAACTCGGATATTGGGCAAATTGGGTAATTGGCTGCTCTGACTTACCCCCTGCTCGCCCTGCTCCCACAATCAGAATTTTAGTGGCGCCCAAATGAATCGCAGGCGAGATCGGTGCGATCTGGCGCATTGAACCATCCCCGAAAAACTCGCGCCTGCCCTCATAAAACATGGGGGTGGCCGGAAAGATAAAGGGAATGGCCGATGACGCCAGTAAATGCTCAACACCAATCTGATCAGGAATCGTTTCTCTTTGCGCACGTTTACTCGGCGGGATTTCTTTACCACTCTGGTAAAAGGTCAAATGCCTGCCGCTACTGTAAGAAGAAGCCGTGACTGCCAGTGCGTGCAGCTTGCCGCTACTTAACACACTGTCCAGTCTGGGTAGATCAAGCATTCTGTGGAGTAATGCCACAAGCGGCATATTGTCGAGAAAGGAAGCCGGTGGATGGGCTTTCAAGCGACGCATGAACCAGCCCAACGTCAACATGGAAAGCCATCTGGCACCAGAACCTACTATCCCTAACGTATCGGCGCGATAGACCTGGTCAACCGTAAAATTGGCCCAGACATCGACTAACATCCTTACAGATTCAGCGAAATGGTCTGCCCGACATGCCAATGCTGTGGCATTAATCGCACCAGCTGAAGTGCCGCAAATAATCGGAAACGGGTTATCTCCGGCAGGAAAACCGGCATCAGAGAGGATTTGGCGCAACGCGTTCAACACACCGACCTGGTATGCCGCACGTGCACCACCACCAGTTAAAATCAGACCTGTTTTACTCTCGGTGATGTCCATCAATATTGACAGGATACCTAACTAGGAGATTGTAAACACGCCAGTTGTAAGCCCCCCACCCAATGGCGACCTGTATCACTGTAGAAAAGCGGACCCCAGTCCGCTTTTCTTATACTGCCAACTCAGCAAATGCCTGGTCCCTGATTTGCTCGACAGGACCTACACCGGCAATTTTACGGTATTTTGGCGCACCTGGCTCACCAGACTCCGCCCAACGACCGTAGTAGTTTAACAACACTTCCGTTTGTTCGTGATACACAGCCAGACGTTTTTTAACGGTTTCTTCTTTGTCATCAGCTCGCTGAATCAACTCTTCACCTGTCACATCATCCTTGCCTTCGATTTTTGGCGGATTGAATTTGACATGGTAAGTACGACCTGATGCAGGATGGATACGACGACCGCTCATCCGTTCGATGATCGCACTATCGGGCACATCGATTTCGAGTACATAGTCGATTGCCACACCGGCTTCTTTCATTGCATCAGCCTGCCGTGTTGTACGCGGGAAACCATCAAACAAATAACCGTTCTTGCAATCATCTTGTTTTAAACGGTCTTTCACCAAACCGATAATAATATCGTCAGAGACCAAACCACCGGCATCCATGACTTTTTTTGCAGCAATACCAAGCTCCGTACCGGCTGCAACGGCAGCACGCAGCATGTCTCCTGTCGATATTTGGGGAATATTATATTTTTGTTTAATAAAAGCAGCTTGTGTACCTTTACCGGCACCAGGCGCTCCTAACAGGATGAGACGCATATTATTTCCTAAAAATTAAAATCGAATTCTCTGACGACAACAGTATTACCCAGCTCAACCCAGCAAAAGGGAGCGATATCTTGTCATGCCTGTCGTATACCCACTGAAGTTACCATAAAATGTATCGACAACATCAAAAATGTTCATTTTTTAAGCCCCCCAAAGCAACATTTCCATACACTTACGCAAAACCCAAACACCTACAAAGAAGAAATCACTGCCATCAATGCACTATCAGGTGGCACTTCAAAATGCCTTCTGACCCGTGCCAAGTCTTCCGGTGTATCAACACCAGCTTCCGGTATGACCGATGTGACATGCACAGCAATATCATAACCGTGCCACAACACACGCAATTGTTCTAATGCTTCAATACGTTCAATGGGCGACACCGCCAAGGTCGGGTACACTTGTAAAAACCGGTTTGCATAGGCGTATAAGCCGATATGACGCAACGGCACATATTCGGCGCGATGCACATCCGACAAAGTCGTTGTCGACTTGGCAAAACCGTCACGATGCCAGGGAATCGCGGCACGAGAAAAATACATGGCTCGCTGTTCTTTATCCAGTACAACCTGTACAACATTCGGATTAAACACGTCTTGCAATGATTCAATCGGATGTGCGGCTGTCGCCATCGGCACACCTTGGCGAATTTGTGCAGCAGTCGCCGCAATCAAACCCGGATCGATCAAGGGCTCGTCACCTTGCACATTCACAACAACCGCATCATCGGCCAACCCCAGATTTGCTGCGACTTCGGCAATTCTGTCTGTCCCTGACGGGTGGTCTGCACGCGTCATGGCCACTTCAACGTGATGTTGCTCGCACGCTGCATGGATAGCACGATGGTCTGTTGCCACAATCACTCGCTTGGCCCCGGACAACGCAGCACGTTCTGCAACACGCACAATCATTGGTTTACCGCCCAAATCTGCAAGAGGTTTGCCAGGTAAGCGTGTAGACGCCATGCGTGCCGGAATGATAACGATAAATGACATAAATTTCAGTTATGCTTTAGTCAAAGATGGCCAGCTCACGCTTCAATAGAAGTGGCTTCTTCCAGGTCGCGCGCTTCTTCTACCCACATGATAGGTATGCCGTCACGAATAGGATAGGCCAGTTTATCCACAGCACAGATTAACTCCTGTGCCTTTTTGTCATACCGTAATGCCCCTTTGCACACAGGGCAAACAAGGATATCAAGCAATCTGGAATTCACGCAATTTCTCCACTATCTGTTGGGTAAAGAGGCTATCAATACGTGCCGACACCGGCACCACCCAAATACGGGGATCATCTTTAATAGCGCTGATCGCTTCACATTTTACCGCATCCTTCTCGGTAATCAGAAAGATATCTGCCGCTAATGCTTCAAATGGATTATCTGCAAAATCATAATGATCCGGCAACGGATATTCATCGACAGACAACCCTGCAGCATGCAAGGTCGCAAAAAAACGGCCCGGGCTACCGATACCTGCCAATGCTGCAACCCGTGTTGTACTTGCAAATGCGCTCAGTGGCTTACGATTGTTTCTGTCTTTTAACTGCTCTGCCATACCACTATCTAGCTGCATGGCAAAAGTAGGCGTCGATGCCAATGTCATGGGGAGCGGTATCGCAATAGCTTTACTGGCACCGACATTGACCACATTAAAGTCGCGCCCGCGACTGGCAAATTCACGCAATGGTCCGGCTGGCAACAACCAGCCATTGCCATTACCACGCTGATCCGACAAGACAATCTCGATATGTCGTGCCAACGCGTAATGCTGCAGTCCATCATCTGACACGATCACATCGACTTCCGGATGCGCAGCAAGTAAGGCGCGTGCTGCTTCTACCCGCCGACGTCCGACCCAGACAGGACATTGGGTTCGTTTTGCAATCAATAAAGGCTCATCTCCGACATCCATTGACAGTGAAGTTGCCAATACTTCAACCGGGATATCCATACGGCGCCCATAGCCTCTTGACACCACACCCGGCGTAAACCCTGCTGTACGTAGGGATTCGACCAACCAGATTGTTAGTGGTGTCTTACCGGTGCCACCCACAAAAATATTGCCGACAACAATCACCGGCACAGGTAAATGAGTTGCTTTCTTGTAGCCCGAACGATACATCGCTTGCCGGATATTAATCACCAGTGCGGTCACAAGAGACAACGGGAACAGCAACCATGCCAGAGGGCCTCGCCGCATCCAGGTACGCGTTAGTGTTCGCTCTAATGAAGCAGATGATGAAGACAAGAGTAATTCCTCGTTAACAAAATGACGTGTGACTATTTTTTAGATGTTTGTGCTGCAAAGGTCACCCGTGACAGCCCTGAAATCTGGGCAGCTTCCAGCACATTGATCACTGTTTGATGTGCTGCTAGCGCATCAGCATTGATAATGACAACAGGTTCCTCTGCCCCGTCTTTGGCAACACGAGACAATTCACGCGCCAAGTCGGCTGGTTCACGTACGGCAATACGTACATTGTTGACGGCATATTGACCATGCGCATCGACGGCGACGTTGATTTCATGTGGCTGTGAGGCGACTTGCTCTGTATCGGCTGTGGGCAAAGTCACCTTTAACGCTGTCAATTTACTGTATGTTGTGGTGACCATTAAAAAAATCATGATCACCAGTAATACATCGATGAATGCAATCAGATTGATCTCTGGTTCTTCACTACGGCGCCCTTTGCGGAAATTCATCACGGTCTCCGTTATTGCCGTGCATGTTGGACAACATCAACAAACTTCACAGCCTGTTGCTCCATATCCACAACAAAATTTTCGACGAGGCCACGGAA
>JAATFN010000121.1 GCA_015655165.1 Betaproteobacteria bacterium
AAATACGGTGGCTTGATCCATATCGCCTTGTTTAAGGCGAACACAATTACCGTCTTTCAGGTCGATGGCGGGTATGAGCAACATAGCTACACTTAGTAATAAATTAAATGAATAAAAAATAAGCCTTAACGACTTACAGAAATTAAAACATCAAGGGTTCCAATGTACAAAATTACGATAAAGCTGCAACCCTGCAGAAGCACTTTTTTCCGGATGAAATTGCGTCGCAAAAATATTATCACGCGCAACCGCGCTGGCAAATGCCTGTCCATATACAGTTTCGCCTACAATATCACTTGTCAATGCTGGTTGTGCATAATAACTGTGCACAAAATAGAAATGTGCGCCGTTCTCAATACCGGCCCACAGTGGGTGATCGTTTTTTTGCTGTACGCGGTTCCAGCCCATTTGCGGCACTTTGAAACGTGAGCCATCCTCTTGCAACTGGTCCTCAAGCGCAAACCGGACCACTTTACCCGGCAACAATCCCAGACCGTCTGTCGCACCTTCAGCGCTCCAGTCAAAAAGCATTTGCTCGCCCACACAGACCCCGAATAACGGCTTGGACCGTGCGGCATGCAATACAGCCTCTTGCACTCCCGACTCGCGTAAAGAACGCATGCAGTCAGGCATCGCGCCTTGACCTGGCAGCACCAGCCTATCTGCTGCTGCAATATCGGCCACGTTACCGGAAATCTTTACATCAGCCTCCGGCGCTACATGGTGCAATACCTGAGCAACCGATCTCAAGTTACCCATACCATAATCGACTACAACAATTTTATTCATAATTTCAATTCAGGTAGTGTGTCACAAACACTGTGGCAATTACAGACTACCTTTCGTAGAAGGAATGACACCGGCAGAGCGGGCATCTGGCTCAATCGCCATTCGCAATGCACGTCCAAATGCCTTAAAAACAGTCTCACACTGATGATGTGCATTATGTCCGCGCAAATTATCGATATGCAATGTCACTAAAGCGTGATTGACAAAACCATGGAAAAACTCGCTGGTCAAATCGACATCGAACGACCCGATCATGGAACGTGTAAATGGCACATGCATTTCAAGACCAGGGCGCCCGGAAAAGTCGATGACAACACGTGACAGGGCCTCATCCAATGGCACATAAGCATGTCCATAACGGCGAATTCCCTTTTTGTCGCCAATCGCCTTGGCAAAAGCCTGTCCCAGAGTAATGCCAACATCTTCCACAGTGTGATGGGCATCGATATGCAAATCACCTTTGGCTTCGATATCCAAATCAATCAGGCCATGGCGGGCAATCTGATCGAGCATATGGTCAAGAAAAGGCACGCCCGTATTCAGCTTTTGCTGACCGGTACCGTCCAAATTAATCGCAACGCGAATCTGCGTCTCATTGGTATTGCGAAACACCTCTGCAACTCGTGGGGTAGACATGCTGGGAGAAATCAACCTTACAAAAAAGAATGTATAGACATCCGCATCGCCGGATGCAGTGCCAATTATGCGGCTTCTGGATGAGATTCATACCAGAGCCACAATAATGTCATTTTACCGATATTTTGCAAAAATACTGCATCTTGCAGCATTCCTGCAAAAACTTTCTTATCACACACACCCAAAAACCGACATTTATACGATTTTTGGAGCAACAACCTATTCTTTTCATAAAAAATAATGCGCTAGAGGTGACTGTATCACCTCTAGCGCATTATGCATTATTCGACATGTCGTCGTCAGGCCCGCGACCTCTTTTCACCGTCATTCACACCACAATACATCATCCGTGTTCCATCAAGCCAGCAAATAACGTTCCCGCAAACCACTGTCTGCCAAAAATGCTTGTGACGTCCCACACCAGATAAATCTGCCTTTTTCAATCATGTAATGACGATCTCCCAGCCGTAATAAAGGCCCCAGATTCTTGTCAATGACCAAAATGGACATGCCTTCGGCCTTTAACCCCTCAAGGGCCGTCCAAATTTCCTGACGTACCAGGGGAGATAAGCCTTCGGTCGCTTCATCAAGGATTAACAACGCAGGGTTCGTCATTAACGCACGCGCAACAGCCAGCATTTGCTGCTCGCCCCCGGAGAGTTGATTACCAAAATTGCTTGCCCGTTCACCTAATCGGGGAAACAACTTGATCACCCGTTCCAGAGTCCATGGCGCCGCTACATGACGGCGATTGGACGCCGTTGCAATCAAATTCTCACGCACAGAGAGATTCGGAAAAATCTGCCGTCCCTCTGGTACCAATCCTATTCCAACACGTGCAATACGATAGGGCGGAAGATTGTTAATCTCTTTACCATCCCAACTGATATGTCCTTGCCAGACCGGCAACAACCCCATGATACATTGGATGGTTGTGGTCTTGCCCATACCATTACGCCCCAATAACGTCACGCACTCACCTGCATTGACCGTCAACTGCATGTCAAACAAGACCTGACTGGCCCCGTATCCGGACTGGAGATCGCGCACTTCCAGCAAATGCCTTGGCACTGTCATACCACTTCCTCCTCGCCAAGATAGGCTTCGCGCACAATCTGGCTGTTACGCACCTCATCAGGGCTGCCCGCCAATATCACCTTGCCATAACACAGTACATTGATACGATCTGCCAATGAAAACACCGCCCCCATATCGTGTTCAATCAATAAAATACCGTAGTTTTTTTTCAAGCCAATAATCAAACGCACCATTTCTTCTGTCTCACCTGCTCCCAAACCTGCCATTGGTTCATCTAGCAGCAACAACCTTGGCTTACTGGCTAATGCCATCGCCAATTCCAATTGGCGTTTTTGCCCATAAGACAATTCACCTGCCAGTTTCTGACGTAACTGCAACATGTCTAAAGAATGCAAAATTGTATCGGCAGGCGACACTAACGCCGTTGTTTTAGTGACCGGTTTCCAAAAGCGAAAACAATGTCCCTGTGCGGCCTGCACTGCCAATACCACGTTTTCAAGGACCGTTAATTCAGCAATGACAGAGGTAATCTGGTAAGAGCGGCCAATACCACTATTTGCACGCCGCGCCACACCATATTGGCTCACATCGACACCATCCAAAGAAACCGTGCCGGTATCGCTTTTTACCTCACCTGAGATTTGACTCACCAACGTCGTCTTCCCTGCTCCATTAGGACCAATCAATGCAACCGTCTCACCCATGGCAATATCCAGATCAACGTGATCGGTCACACACATGGCACCGTAATGCTTGACCAAACCGCGCACTGCCAATAATGCAGCCATGTTAATGCCCTCCCTGCTTTGGTTGACGGGGTGCACAAATCATCCCCCAGATACCACGCCGCATAAAAATCACGATCAACACCATGAATGGCCCTAAAACAATTGCCCAATGATCTGTATAGGCTTTTAATCCTTCTTCCAACAACAGCATCACGGTTGCACCAACGATGGGCCCCAACAATGTACTTACCCCTCCCAATAACACCATGGCAATCAACTCACCGGAAATGTTCCAGGCCATATAGGCCGGCGATACATAGCCGGTTAAATTGGCAAGGAAATAACCGGCTAATGCACAAATTTGCGCAGACAATACATAGGCGAACAATTGGTAGGGAAGCGTACGGGTACCCACTGCATTCACGCGTGCCGGATTCACACAGCTCGCGCGCAGCACTAACCCGAAACGTGAAGCCAGTAACCGCTTGATACTGAAGAGAAGAATGGCGATCACCACCAACAAAGAGATATACAGCGCCGTACGATTACCGGTAAGCGCCCCGAAGTCGCTGAGTCGCGCCAGGCTCATGCCATCATCGCCGCCATATTGACGCAAACTGACCATGACAAAATAGCCCATTTGTGCAAACGCGAGCGTAATCATGATGAATGCAATCCCTTTTGTACGCAAAGAAATACTGCCAATAATCAATGCCAGTACCAGAGACACACCCAATGCGACCAGCAAATGCAGCCAGCCTGCATGCATGCCATTTGCCGACAATAACCCGACTGCATAAGCGCCAACACCAATATACAAGGCATGCCCCATGCTGATCATGCCACCGTAGCCAAGCGCCAGATTTAACCCTAATGCTGCCAATG
>JAATFN010000134.1 GCA_015655165.1 Betaproteobacteria bacterium
AACCAGCCTCGGCTTTACTAATCCCCCATGTCTGCATAATGGCAGGAATCGCCTGTGCATAAATTTGAATATCCAGGGCATCCAATGCCCAACCACCAAAACATGCCCAGAATGTCATTTTCTGCACTCTGGATAAATTACCGAACCATGCGAACATACTTCCTCCAAATAATCTCATCAACATACGATGCAGTTGTGTATTCACCACCACATCGAACCAGTTAAAGACAGCTCTTAATGTCTGCTTTACGTCTTACTTTAAAAATGAAACAACCGGCATGGTGTCTCGGACAACATTATCTTTAATGCATGCTTGTCATCAACGAGTGCACCAAACTCTTGAAGGAGATTCGGATGCTGCAATTGCTGCGGATGCTCTGAATGCGGCCAGTCACTACCCCACACCAGATAATCTGCTGTAAATGCATCAAGCAGCGCATTCAACAATATGCGCAACTTGACGGTACTCTGCGGTTGCACCCGATAACCTGCCGATACTTTGACCCAGACCTGCCTGGTCTTTGCCACTTCCAACAAAAAACGAAATCCCGGATCCGTTTCATTGAGCGTTGCATCAGGACGACCAAAATGGTCGACAACCACCTGGCAACCACGGATAAGTAATGGTGGAATCAATGTCGGCAACGACACGGCATGACTATGCAATTCAACGTGCCACTTGTGTGCTACGACATACCCCAGCAATGCATCCCATTGTGATGATGACAAATCGGGCAAGGGCCGCCCGATCAGATTCAACCGGATACCACATACGCCGGCTGAATTCAACGCATCTAACGACACCACATCGATATCAGGATCGACTACGGCAACACCACGAAAACGTGTTGGATAACGCTCGAGCATCTCCAGCATATAACTGTTGTCTGCCCCCAAAAAACTCGGTTGTACCAGTACACCGTAAAGGATGTCCATCCGGTCTAGCAGTGTCAGATACGATGTCATCGTTGCGTCTGACTCTGGCGTGTAACGGCGTTCCGATACCATCTCCAGTGTTTTTAAAAACACATGGGCATGACTATCAACAATAGGAAAAGAACGCATGCTGGCTGACTTTCTCCAATAAAGACGAGCTTATTTTAGGTGAAACAATGTTAGTATTTAATATAATAAAAATACTTTTTCATATCGGATTAATATGGAATCTCGTCATCTCAGATATTTTCTGGCTATAGCAGATGCAGGCTCTGTCACACAAGCATCCCAATGGCTTGGTGTTGCCCAGCCAGCACTCAGCCAGTCGATTTCACGCATGGAAAAAGATCTTGGTGTCAAGCTGCTAGAGAGAAGCCGGCGAGGTGCAATACTCACTCCCGCAGGTCAGGCAATCGTTGATGATGTGAGATTAGCCTTGCTGCGTATCGACCAGGCCGAGCAAAAAGCCCAGGATATTGCGGCAGGCAGGGCAGGACGATTAACTGTCGGACTTGTCTCATCGTCATTGGTCAGTGTGCTGCCCCACGCTTTACGTGAAATAAAAAGACAAGCCCCTGGCGTAAAAATGGTATTACGTGAAATGAGCAATGCCGAACAAATCAATGCCTTGCAAACCGGTGAGATTGATGTTGGTTTACTGCATACTCCTGTACACATCGAAGGTAGGATGCACGAACAATTGCTACAAAAAGATCGTTTGATCGCTGCTGTACCAAACCAATTCAAGACACAAAAAAAAGGACATATCAGCTTGGCCGAAATTACCCAGCTTGGACTGATTATGTTTCCCCGTACGCAACTGCCCATCTTCAATACCCAGATTCTCAATGCATTTCGTCAGCATGGCTACAATATCGATATTGTCCAGGAAGCCAACCGCACACTCACCGTCTTGGCTTGTGTTGCCGGAGAAACAGGCGTTGCTCTACTTCCCAGCTGGATTACATCCCTTTCTTTTGACGGTGTCCAATACTGCCATATCGAGGAAGACAATGTACTGCCGTCTTTTAATATCAGTGTCATTTGGCCTGCCCGATCCACTAAAAATCTGGCAGATATCTTTGTCCGCGCCGCGATGCCACGTACTACCTGATGTACGTCATATCCAAATGCCACAGGCACTTCCTGCCAGTTCAAGTATTTTACATAATACCTGCGGCATACATGTTCTACTGCACAAAAGCTGATTTCCAGTGCATAATGCGGCAAGTAGTGATAGACATTCTCATTTAAAAAGTCCTTAAAATACTGTGCTCATCCCTTTTCTCATCATGCTTCGTGAAGGCATCGAAGCAGCGTTAATCGTCGGCATTATTGCCAGTTATCTTTCCCAAACCGGTCGCCGCTCGTTTATTCCGGCAGTCATTGTCGGCATATTACTGGCCGTTGCTGCATCGTTGTTTGCTGGTGCTGCACTGCAACTCATTGCAGCAGAATTCCCGCAAAAACAGCAGGAACTGTTCGAAGGGATTGTCGGTGCAATTGCCGTCATTGTATTGACCGGTATGGTCTTCTGGATGCGCCGTGCGTCCAAATCGATCAAAGGCCAGTTACACGCATCGATCGATGCTGCCTTTGATGGCAATGTCGGTGGCTGGGCCCTGGTTGGCATGGTATTTCTGGCTGTTGCCCGAGAAGGACTTGAGTCGGTATTTTTCCTATTGGCGATTTTCCAGCAAAGTCGTAGCTGGCATGCACCAATAGGCGCCTTACTCGGCGTCATTGTTTCAGTTGTATTGGGTTATTGCTTGTATCGCGGTGGTTTGCGCCTGCATGTGAAACGTTTTTTCCATTACACCGGAATATTTATTCTGATTGTGGCAGCTGGTTTATTGGCAGGTGTTTTGCGAAAATTCCACGAAGCAGGCGTCTGGAATCATGGACAGCAAGTGGTCTTTGATATTAGCGAGAAATTGCCTATGGATAGTCCTTTAGGCGCCGTGCTCTCTGGCATTCTAGGTTATCAGGCAACGCCCGTCATCAGCGAAGTGATTGCCTACGTCATCTTCCTGTGCGTTGTCTTGTACCTCTTTTTACGCCCTGAACCGGCAGGCGAACACGCTATAAAGCCAGCGCAGTAACCCCATTTACGACGTTATCGTCCTATTACATTTATGTCAGAAAAAAACACTACACCATCGGGCCACATCCCTAAACAACGCTGGGCTGTCTGGATTATTGCCTCGGCCATTTTAGTCGGTGCTGCCGGTACTGCTTTTTATTATGCAACGCAAAAAGCGCCCAAGCCCGACACATCAGGTGAAGAAGTCATCACAGTGACTATCCGTGACAAGAAATGCTATCCGAACGACATTACCGTCCCGGCTGGCCGTACGACATTTAAGATCATTAATGAATCGGATCGTGCACTGGAATGGGAAATCCTCGATGGCATCATGGTCATTGACGAACGAGAAAACATCGCCCCCGGCTTCTCGCAAACACTGCGTGTCAAACTCCAGCCAGGCGAATTCGAAATTACCTGTGGTCTGTTGAGTAGCCCACGCGGCAAGCTGGTCGTCACACCATCGGCAGCATCCAACGCAGAAGCTGCCCGTCCGCCATTAACCAACTATATCAGTGCCTTGGCTGAATATCAGGTTTACCTGCAACAAAACACCGAAGCGCTACAAACCCAGACACAAGCGCTGGCAAAAGCTATTGCCGCAGGCGAC
>JAATFN010000403.1 GCA_015655165.1 Betaproteobacteria bacterium
ATTGTAGCAGTCTATCACCACCCCATTATTTTTTAGCTGCCAGAATCGACAAAAATCCAGCCTTTAATGCAAAATTTGCATATATTCGGACATGTAAAACGATTCTGGGTATAGTTGTACCGTGGCTACACATGACACGTTTTGCAACGGCAGCATCAATACCACATACAACCTATCCCGCCTTATTTATACAGGAAACAAGATGCATATTTGCGTACTAGGTGCCGGCATTATCGGTGTCACATCAGCATATCGCTTACTCAAAGACGGTCATGATGTGACGTTGATCGATGCTTTGCCACAAGCAGGAGAAGGTACAAGTCATGGTAATGGTGCCCAGTTGAGTTACTCCTATGTTGCACCTTTAGCCGATCCGTCAATCTGGCACAAATGGCCTTATTACCTGTTTAGTGCAGCGTCGCCACTGACCTTGCGTGCCAAAGCCGATCCTGCCCAATGGCGCTGGTTAATCAAATTTCTCGGCGCATGCAATGCACCGCGGGTTGAACAGACAACGATCGAATTATTGCGCCTTGCTTTTTTTAGCAGAGACGAGCTGCACAAGTTGTCTAGTGAAACGCCGTTTAATTATGCACACCGCGCAGCAGGCAAACTGGTCATGTTTACAGATTCCGCAAGTTTAGAATCTGCACGCAAACAAGTTGCATTCCAGGCAGCGCATGGCTGTAAACAGACCGTGATCACCGCACAGCAATGTTTTGATATCGAACCGGCATTAGCAGCATCCAAACGCCAATGGGTGGGCGGTGTATATACACCAAGCGAAGAAGCCGGTGACTGCGCATTATTTTGTCGTGAATTGGTCAAGCACATGCAAACACAAGCAGGGTTTCGTTTCATGCATTCAACACGCATTCACAAGATGCATGTGACAAACGGCACACTGACATCTGTGTCCACGACACAAGGCGAACTACAAGCAGATGCATTTGTACTGGCATTGGGCAGCGAAAGTGCCGACTTTGCAAAACAGGCCGGCTTTTCTCTGGCACTATATCCATTAAAGGGATACAGCATTACTGTCCCACTGGACAACGCCACAACACAAACTGCCGCACCACAGGTATCGATTACCGATCTGTCCAGAAAAATCGTCTATGCACGGCTAGACAACCGCTTGCGTGTTGCAGGCCGTGTCGAAATTCTCGGCATGGACAAACGTATTCCACAAAAAGCGATCGACGAATTAAAACAAGGTGTCAGTGAATTGTTCCCGCAATGTGCCCATTTTACCGATGATGCACGTCTGTCACCCTGGGCAGGATTTAGGCCTTCAACCCCTACCGGTGTCCCTGTTATCGGCCCGTCACCCGTACGCAATCTGTATTTGAATGTTGGTCAAGGCAGTCTTGGCTGGACATTGGCATGTGGCAGTGCATCGTTACTGGCAGCACACATCAATAAACATACACTGCCAATTGACGGTACACCGTTTCACTATTGTGCGTAACAGGATTAGGATGACCTCACATTAAAAAAACAAACAGGTCATCACAATTATTTCATCCCACAATACACATTCAAAACGCATTTCTATTTGACATATGACAGGTGTCTCACTTATCGTCAATGATTCATCACATTGGAAAAATGTGCAGACAACAAGGAGACACCATGCGGGAAAACACCTTGCGGACATTGTTCGCAAACAAAACACTGGCCATTAATGCCTGGTCATCTATCGGCAGCGCTGTATTGGCAGAATATATGGCTGATTGTGGCTATGATGCAGTAACAGTCGACTTGCAGCACGGTCTGTTTTCGATTGATGCCGCTGTTACGATGATCCAGGCGATCTCTGCGACTAATGCAATACCAATCGCACGTTGCTCGGAAAACAGTATTGGTGAAATCAACAAACTACTGGATGCCGGTGCCTACGGCATTATCTGCCCGCTCATCAACAACAAAGAAGATGCCGAGAAATTTGTACGGTCATGCCGCTATGCACCCCGCGGCGGTCGCAGTTATGGTCCTGCACGCGCAACGGTCTATGCCGGAAAGGATTATTTTGACAATGCCAACACAACAGTATTAACACTGGCAATGATCGAAACAGTCCAAGGACTTGCCGCAGTCGAAGATATTCTTGGTATTTCAGACTTGGACGGGATCTATATCGGTCCGGCAGATCTGGCCATCGATATGGGATTCGCACCAGATGCATGGAAAGAAAAAATAGTCGATGAAGCAATTCGTACAGTGATTGCCGCAGCACGCAAACATCACAAATATATCGGCATCTTTACAGGCACTACAGAAATGGCCCAACGCATGCAAAGCTATGGTGTTGATATGGTCAGTCCAGGTACCGACTTGCAACTGATCAGAACAGAAGCCGAAAACCGCTTGCGCATTCTTCGAAATAAATAAGATTTCCTAAGTACGAATTATCTGTTTTTTGTTCCCAAGCATATTTATTTTTAAGATTAATCTTATATTATTAATCGGATGTACCCCACATAATCTCCTCCTGTTCGTTCATCATGGATTGCAGAACACACGCTGCCATCGATGATATTGAAGATTTGGGGAAAGGGGTACATCATGCCACTACTGAAATTGTTACATACAAAAGCACGCTTGGCCGTCTGTCTGGTAACACTGATATTGCCACTGGCAGGTTGTTATGATCATGTCCATGCAGCATTACCCACACAAAAGGCTTGCGTAGCAGAACGCGACATCGCCTTGCAAAGCCATTTTATGATCTGGCATATGTGTATGGATGAAAAATAAACACATACGAGCGCAACTATCACCAACCGGCAATAAGCAACTGTTGCCAACAAGACATTGGGCAATGCCAGTTGTACTGGTGCAATGTGTCAACCCATCTTGTTTTAAGAATAGGTAACAACAACGATATATCACTGATATCGCTACAAATCAGATGAGAATATTACATCGTGCCTTACACGACCGGCAATATACGGTATAGTCACAACTCGTGTATCGTGCCCAAACAACAATAATGGAATCCACTAGGCGTCCTACCCGCTCCCCCAATTCGGTCATCCGTTTGCATTTCCCTTACTTCAGGGGCTAACGGAATCTGCCATGTATTACATTATCTGGGTCCTTCCTGCAATCGCAGTGCTCGCGTTGATTATTATCAAGCGCACCTCTGTGACTGTCGCAGCATCCATCGGCACTATCATTGCTTTACTCGTCAGTGTGGTGTTTCCGCCTTCCGAGTTTCCCTTAAGAGAAAGCCTCATTGCGGTTATGCGCGGTGCCTGGATTGGCTGGATCGTCATGCCCTATATTCTGGGTGGCCTGCTGTTCTGGCAAATCGCTTCGAACAGAACAACGACACAAAGCGCAGCACCACCGTTAAATCCACTGCAACAAAGGCGGCTCCTGTTCTCCGCATGTTTCATTATCGGTCCTTTTGCAGAAGCGGCGACAGGATTTGGCATCGGCATGTTGGCCACACTGGCAATGATTCGTGTATTTCAGTTAAAACCTGCTTACATCATTGTCTTTGCGTTAATGAGTCAGACCATAGCCCCCTGGGGTGGCTTGGGCAGTGGTACGATTGTCGCTGCAGCAATGGCTGGCGTCTCGCCGACTACATTGGCTGTTGCTTGTAGCGGTTTGGTTGCCGCAGTGCTTGCAGCATGGTTGCCGCTGTTCTGGCGACTGGCAAAACAAAGTGGCATCGAGGCAGATAAACCGGAATTGCGTAACGAAGCCTTATGGATGACGTCAGCACTGCTATTGTTAACATTGCTCACCTATTTGCTTGGACCGGAAACAGCCTGTCTGGCTACCTATGGCTTATTGATTGTCGTGCGCTTTTTCTGGTATGACAAACCGGACCAGGCACAAATCAAAGAAGCGATTTTACGTGTATTACCCTATGTCGCATTGATTACCATTCTAGTCGTCATCCGCATTATTCCACCAATCAACAAAGCTTTCGGGCAGGCATCAATGGCACCATTTGAAGGCCTACCGGCCTGGACGCCATTGTCGCACGCCGGTACATGGCTATTTCTTGTCGCATTAAGTGTCGCACTGTTGCAAAACAGGATTGGACATATCGGGGAGGAAATCAAAAAAAGCTGGTTTGCCGGGCAAGGCGCTGTCTATGCAACTTTTCTCTTTGCAATGATGGCTGAAATCTTAAGTCAGTCAGGCATTTCGTCGTCACTTGCCAACGGCATGCGCGATGTATTCCAGCATTATGTGATTCTGTTCACGCCGATTCTCGCCGGATCGTTTAGCATGCTGTCAAATAGCGGCAATGCGTCGAATGGCTTATTTATGAGTTCACAGGTCATTCTTGCCCAACAAGGCGGCTTCTCTGTCATGGCTGTCATTGCCTTACAACATAGCTCTGCAGCATGCATGAGCCTGTTTTCACCGACGCGTATCTTTATGGCAGCCAGTATGGGAGGCGTACCAGGTTACGAACGCGAAGCCTATAAGATGGTTGTGCCGTTTATTTTAAGAGGCTTTGCAGTCTTGATTGCAATCGCCGGAATCATCATTTTTTTTAGTGATTGACCTGGCACCAGTGTTATTGCACACACTGACTAAACCCCATATTGATCGAGATGATGGTCTGCAATACCCGCACGGATAATTGCCGGCACATTCAATCATCACACACATTGTGCCTTCGTTTTTGCCATATCGGCTGTAATTTGGCCGGCATAGTTCACCATAGGAAAATCCAGGCATGATAGCTGCATTATTGGCTCCCCGTCTGGCAAACCACTAGGTATCTATAAGCGCTAGGCAGTGTTCCAATAAAAATTAATTCTGCTCACATCCATTACAACCATCTCGCTTGACCTTACCATAATAGGAAGGTATAGGCTCAATACTGGACTAATCAAGGAGTCGATGATGTTAACTGTCATGATTGAAAACATGCAATGCGCAGGATGTGCTGCCGGCGTAAAAAAAGCGGTCAACGGTGTGGATACCAATGCCGCTATCACAATCGATCTCGCTACCAAGCGGGTCGATATCGCCAGCCTGACCGACAACCACAAAATAATCGATGCGATCAAATCGGCAGGTTACGCTGCTGTTGTCGTCTAACGGCATACCCCCCGTTCTTGTGACGGTGGGTATGCAATGGTTTTTGTTTTGGTAGAGCACATGCAGGCTATATGGTATTGATAAAAGCCTCATTTGCCAGAATAAAGAAGTGCCCATCCAGATCGAAAAGGCAACTAGGATACTTTGCGCGTCAACCAGTCGCCAATGAATGCAGAAATCTCGTGATTGTTTTTATCCATCATCAGAAAATGACTATTACCTGTCATCCCGAGTAAAGGCAAATCAACAACCGTTGTTTGCCCCACAGGCTCTGTCACTGGCGCAAAATACCGCCCCATACGTGCTCTGATATCTGGCCAAGCAGCATGCTTGTCCAGAAAGTCACCGTATACAACCAGTATCGGTAAATCCTTGAATGCAGCTGGGGCAACACCTTCACCGACATTTGCCGGCTCGATCAACACCAAACCAGACAATAACTGCGGATACTGCGCTGCCAATTGTAATGCCTGGGTCGCTCCCGAAGAGAAAGCAACAATGACAGATTGACCAAGCCGTTCCAGCAACAGGTGATAGGCTGTGATGGTAGCGGTGCCATTGGAAGTCCAACGTGGCACAATCTGCTTGATGAACTGATGATAAGCCTCGACAGGAAACTGTGTATGCGGCATGACCTTACGTCGATCAGGTTGGACATCAAAGCCGTCTTTCAAGCCGAAACGAAACGATTCAAAGCCACGTTCTTCTGTCATGAAAGTGGGGGCTTCCTTGAAGATTTCGGGATACATGGCCCATCCCGATCGTCCCCGCTCGACAGGATCGGTATTGTAGACAGGATAGCCCTGTGCCAGAAAATGGCTTACCCATCCACTCCGTCCGTCAGGGGTCGTCTCAAAATTCACCCCTGTGAGGCCACCCCCTGGCCAGAAAATGAGTGGTGTTGTCTGCGCATTTTTCGGAATCAGATATTGCACATACATCTGCTCCACGATGTACGATCCATTTGGATCGTATTGCTCCACCCAAGTCGGAGAATAATGCACTTCCTTAAGTGGCAGACCGGTTAATTCAACCCGTCTACCACCGATGTGAAAGGAACCAAAATCTGATAGCACAACATCACACATGCCTTAAGCCTTTACTTTTTTTCTGCCATTTCAGCATCAATCGCTACCTTGGCAGTCTCTTTTAACAAGAATGCCGACACGAGAATGAGCGCATAACAACTACAGGTAATGATCGTAATCGCTGTCCCCAACGACATCTGTTCGCTCATTTTGCCAACGAGTGCAGGAAAGCCGGAAGCGACAATACCACCAAAACAGTAGCAGAAGCCGACACCTGCACCGCGTGCATATTGGGGATATAACTCGCTAAACCATGCCCCCATCGATGCCGGTACACCTGCGGCAAAAAATCCCAAGGGGAAACCCAGCACCAACATACTTCCCACGCTTAATGGTGCATACATATAAATGTACACAGTAACCAGACAGCACAGTGAAAAAGCGATCACCGTATTA
>JAATFN010000397.1 GCA_015655165.1 Betaproteobacteria bacterium
TACGGTTCGGAGCATCCGGATAATCGAATGCCAGTGTGGTCAGGACGTCCAGTACCCGAAAGTTGCCCGTGTATCGACCATAGCGGGTTTCAACACCGATAATCGCGACAATGACTTCCGCCGGGACACCATATTTCTTTTCTGCTCGATACAAGGTGCCAGCATAGTCTTTCCAGAACTGGATGCCATTCTGGATACGTATCGGTTCGATAAAACGTGCACGGTATTCTTGCCAGTCTTTGGGTTTGGTCGATGGGGCGGGTTTGACGAGCGGAATAATTTTTTCCGCATACCTCAGTTGCGAGAAGACTGCTGTTAATGCCGCTTTATCAAAATGGTTTTTGTCGACCATCTCGTTGATAAATGTCTCGATATTGTGCCATTCATCACGTTGGGTAAAGTCTGTTTGCGTCGGTAACACTGCTGGTGCAACATCCTTTTTATCTACTTTTCTGGGAATGACTTTTTTCGGGCGTTTGCGTTTGGGCGCATTTTTCTTTTTCGCTTGTGTTGCAGGTGTGGCCGTAACTGTTGTGGGTGTTGTTACAGTAGGGGTAGTAGATGCAGGTATGGAAGCCAACGCTGTATGCACGGCAAATAACCAGACAAATACGATGGCGATTACACAACGGATTGAACGCGAAAAAAATATCATCAGCATCAGTCTAGGGGAGTTGGTGGGCAAACGAGTTGCTTTACCGGCAAATCAGTATACCGTAAGCACAGACTTGTTTTAACTGCTATTGTTTCATAAGTTAAGCGCATTGAACAATCCACTCAGGCTGTGACACGGTTTCTTTTGGATGTATTGCCCGAAAGCCTTAAAATAGGGGCTTATTTGTCAATGAGAAGAATGCGCATGTCGATACAATGGTTTCCGGGGCACATGAATGCCGCCCGCAAAAAAGCTGCCGAGGCCATGGAAAAGGTCGATCTGGTTATCGAGGTTGTCGATGCACGCCTGCCACAGGCCAGTTGCAACCCGATGATTGAACAACTACGTGTCTTTCGTCAACGACCTTGTCTTAAAATTTTAAACAAAAGCGATTTGGCTGATCCGGTTGCGACTGCAGCATGGCTGGCCTATTTTAACGGACAAAAAGATGTCAATGCAGTGGCCTTAAGTTGTAAAAAGCCCGCTGATGTTGCCAAAGTACCTAAACTTGCGATTGCTGCTGCTCCCCATCGCGGGACACCGCTCAAGCCCCTGCGCATTATGATTATGGGCATCCCTAACGTGGGTAAATCCACATTGATGAATGCCTTGCTTAAGAAACGCGTTGCCGCAGTGGGGGATGAGCCTGCTGTTACAAAAACACAGCAACGTTTGTATCTGGGTAACAACATTGTCTTGATCGATACACCAGGCATGTTATGGCCCAAGATTGAGCATCCAAGCGATGGCTTGATGCTGGCAGCGAGTCATGCTGTGGGGACGAATGCGTTAATTGAAGAAGAAGTGGCGACCTTTCTGGCAGACAGATTGTTGGAGCGTTACCCGCAATTGTTAACTGCGCGCTACGGATTTCCGACAGCGGGTATGGATGGTGTGGCAGTTATTGAAAGTGTGGCAGCACGTCGGGGTTTCCGTATCAAAGGCGGTGAACCCGATCTGGAAAAAGCCGCACATATATTCTTGCAGGATTATCGTAGTGGTGCTTTGGGACGTATCACGCTGGAAACACCACAAAGCCGAGAAATCTTGCTGGCAAGTTACCAGGTGCCTTAACGACTTGGACTGGACGAGCGACAAGAAGATACGCCGGATGAATAATCCGGCGCATACGTCACGCTATTACTTGGTGTTGTCGTACATATAGCGGCGAGACCATGGCAGGGTATTGGCATCCCTGCCTGCTTTATGGCCGACGATCTGGTAAATGGAGATATCGTCGTTTTCGAATGCATAAGCACATCCTGCCAGATACACGCGCCAAATACGGTAGGTCTTGTCTTCGACCATTTCCTGGATACGCGGAGAGTTTGCTTCGAAGTTCTCGCTCCAGATATTGAGTGTTTTTGCGTAATGACGACGCAAATTCTCGATATCATAGGGTTCAAGACCACCTTGCTGCATGGCTTTTAAGGCTTGACTGATGTGTGGTAATTCCCCATTGGGAAAAACATATCTGTCAATAAATTCACCACCGCCATGGGCGACTTCGCCACCTTCGCAGTCGGTCGATGTAATGCCATGATTCATCACGATACCGTCTTCTGCCAACAGGGTGCGGATATGGGCAAAGTAGTCCGGCAGATTCTTGCGCCCTACATGTTCGAACATGCCAACGCTGGTAATGCGGTCAAATGGGCCCGTGACATCCCGATAGTCTTGCAGACGAATGGTGATCTGGTCCGATAAACCTGCTGCTTTCACACGTTCAGTCGCTAGGTCGTACTGGTTTTGCGACAGTGTAACGCCAGTGCCTCGTGCACCGAATTTTTGTGCGGCGCGAATCAATAACGATCCCCAGCCACATCCGATATCCAGCAAGGAGTGTCCTGGTCGTACATCAATTTTTGTCAGGATATGATCGATCTTTTTGAGCTGGGCTGCTGCCAGATCTTCCGTACCATTTTCAAAATAGGCACAGGAGTAAACCAGATTGGGGTCTA